>JAOAIN010000258.1 GCA_026414685.1 Candidatus Goldiibacteriota bacterium | reverse complement strand
ATTAGAAAAAGAGTCCTTAAATACACAATAAAAAATAACGGTGGGTATTTAAGTCAAGCATGTTCTTCTGCTGAAATTCTTGCAACACTTTATGTGTATCTTATGAACCTGGGTGAAGTTACAAAACCCATAATACCTCCACCTTTCCCTGGAGTTCCATCAACCGAAAACAAAAATTATTTCCGTGGCACAATTTATCATGGCGGCATTCAGAAAGACAAAGATAGATTCATTCTATCACCTACTCATTATTCACTTGCCTTATATGCGTGCCTCATTGAAACAGGACGGCTTGATGAAAAAGGTCTTGAATTTTTTAATAAAGATGGCTCATCAGTTGAGATGATAGGTGCAGAACATTCTCCAGGTATGGAAGTCATGACAGGATCTTTGGGTCAGGGTATAAGCCAGGCAGCAGGTATTGCGCTGGGTAAAAAATTAAAAAAAGAAAATGGCACTGTCTGGCTTTTGATGTCTGATGGCGAATTTCAAATAGGCCAAGTTTGGGAAGCAATACAATTCATGTCATATTATAAACTTGATAACATGAAAATTATCATAGATGTCAATAAACACCAATGTGATGGAAAAGTTGAAAATGTAATGAATATTGAACCACTTGACAAACGCCTTGAAGCATTTGGTGCAGCTGTTTTTAAGGTTTATGGTCATAATATAAATGAAATAGCAAATAGGGCTGAAACAACTATAAAAAATAAGCCGTTATTTATAATTGCAGAAACAAACCCATGGCAAGGCATTGAAATTTTAAAAAAGAATTTGCCAAAGTTGCATTTTATAAGATTTAAAAGCGAAGAAGAAAAAATGGAATATGAAGAAATTTTAAAAAAATTAGAAACTAATAGGTAAAAACAATGGAAATACTTGAAAAAGTTCACTATAAAAATTTAATAAGATGGGCAAAGGATAAAAAAGATATTCTTGTATTATCCGCGGATTTAACCAGTTCATGTGAAGCAGATGGATTTCGTGATACATATCCAGATAGATTTATATCTTGCGGAATTGCAGAGCAAAATATGTTAAGTGTTGCAGGTGGACTTGCAAGAGAAGGTTTCATACCGTTTGTCCACACTTTTGCAGTTTTTATATACAGACGCGCCTATGACCAGATTGCAATGTCTGTTGCATACCCTTGCCTGCCTGTAAAAATGTTTGGATTTTTACCAGGCATTACAACACCTGGTGGCGCAACACATCAGGCAATAGAAGATATATCTATTATGCGTTCCCTGCCAAATATGACAATAATAGAAGTCGGCGATGCAACAGAAGTAGAAAACGTGCTGGATTTAGTTTATCAAATAAATGGACCTGTCTATGTCAGGATGCTGCGTGGTCAAATTCCCCGGCTTTTTTCTCCTGAATCAGGTATAAAACTTGATACCCCAAAAATTTTATCAGATGGCAGTGACATTTTAGTTTTTTCAAGTGGAGTGTGCACAGAAGAAGCAATGAGAGCAGTAGCAGCGCTTAAGAAAAAAGGTATAAGTGTTGGTCATATTCACATATCTACTTTAAAACCTTTTAATAATAAAATCATGTCCGATGTACTATCAAAACCAAAATATGGAATCATAACAATTGAAAACCATTCTGTAATTGGCGGTCTTGGAACAATTATAAGTGAAAAAATGGTTGAACATGGCATAAATAAAAAACTAATAAAACTCGGTATAAATGATACATTTTCCCATGGTGCATCAAAACAATACCTGATGAAAGAATATAAAATAGATGCTTTATCCCTTATAGAAGCAGTAGAAAATCTAATAAATAACAAATTAAACATAAAAGAAGATGATTTACAAAAAATACGAATAGAGCCAATAAACACATCATCAAAGGCAGAAATTTTATAGGAGCAATTGAAAATTGACATTTTATTTGGAAAACCGGATAACTATAAAATACCGTTATTTGTCATTCCTGTCCCTGATTACTCAGGGATAAACTTAAGCAGGAATCCAGTTTATATTAATTTGTAAATAATTAATACAAATTAAGCTTTAACATTTTTCAAACATTTGTATTAAACATATTTATAAAAAAAGGAACTATATGTTTTCAGTATGTTATATACTAAAAAGCACAAAAGATGAAATAAAGAAAAAAGTATTTGAAATATGTGTAGAACAGACAATAGAATTTCCATATCATCTTGTTAAAAAGAGTTTTATTAAAAAAAATATAGTAGGCAAAATAAAATCCATAAAACAGATATCAAAAAACCTTTTTAAGGTAATAATATCATACAATGAAATAACAGTTGGTAATGATTTCACACAATTTTTAAATGTTTTATTTGGTAACACAAGTTTAAAACCACATATAAAACTTGAGAAAATCTTCCCCTCAAAGAATATAATAAAAAAATTTAAAGGTCCTGTATTTGGGATAGAAGGGATTAGAAAAATACTCAAAGCATATAACAGGCCAATCCTTGCAACAGCAATAAAACCAATGGGGCTCACACCATCTGAGCTTGCAAATCTTGCGTATCAATTTGCTCTTGGTGGCATTGACATAATAAAAGATGACCATGGGCTGGCAAACCAGAGCTTTTCCCCTTTTAAACAAAGAGTGAAAAAAGTATGTAATGCAATTAAAAAAACAGGTAAAAATTGTTTATATGCCCCAAATATTACAGCAGATACAACGGATGAAATAATAAAAAGAGCGCAATATGCAAAAAAATGCGGAGCAGGAGCACTTGTTATTTCACCGGGTCTTACAGGGCTTGCTGCTATAAATGAACTTGCAAATAAAATAAAAATTAATTTACCCATTCTTTTTCACCCTGCTTTTTTAGGCGGATGGACAGCGAGTAAAAACACAGGAATTTCACATTATGCATTATACGGTCAATTAGCACGGCTGTCAGGCGCAGACATAGTTATTTTCCCTAATTTCGGAGGCAGGTTTTCCCTTACAAAGCAGGAATGCAAAGAAATAGAAAATGGGTGCAAAGACAAAATGTTAAATATAAAACCAGCATTTCCAGCGCCTGCAGGTGGCATGACACTTGATAAAATAAAAGAACTTAAAAAATTTTATGGTAATGATGTAGTGTTCTTGGTAGGCGGAGCATTGGTTGAAGAAAGCCCAGACATAATCAAAAACTGCCTCAAATTCAAAAATTTAATTATATAATT
>JAOAIN010000224.1 GCA_026414685.1 Candidatus Goldiibacteriota bacterium | reverse complement strand
CTATAACACCAACTTATACGTGGACAAGGACTGTGACAATGACTTTAACATCAACTTTTACGAGGACAAATACACCATTAGACAGTGTAACATTCACTAGGACTTTGACTTTGACATGGACATCAACAATGACACCAAGTGCAACGCCAACAATAACAATAACAAACACAAGGACATCAACAGCCACGCTGCTACCCACACAAACATTTACAATAACACCGACTGCAACAGCTACTTTGATACCTGATAAAGAAGTATTGAAAATTGAAAATGTAGTTATATATTCAAATCCGTATAATCCTGGATCAGGAAAATTGAAGATACAATTTGATTTAACGCAGAGATGTAAATTAATAAAATTAAGGATATTTACAACTGGATTTAGATTGATAAAGCAAATAACACAACCAGGTAATTATTATGTTGGTGAAAATAATATAGAGATAGACAGTATATATCTACAAGACCTTGCAAACGGTGTTTATTATATACAATTAGAAGCAATAAATATGACAGGGGAAAGTATAAAGAGAAAACCATCTTCGCTGGTAATATTAAGATAAAGATGTTCGCTAAGGATGTTTGGTAAAGATGTTCGGAAAAGATGTTCGGAAAGGATGTTCGTTAAAAATGTAAAAAAATACCTTGACCTAATTTCGTATGTCTAATTTCAAATGCTCTGCTTTTAAAAGGATGTTCAAGGAAAATTTTACTAAATTTTAATTCTAAATTTTCAACAAAAATAATTAATTGTTAAATAACTTGAAAATATTTCCATATTTAATTTATAATTATCTTATCTTTAAAAATTATGGAGTATAAAATAAATGAAAAAATTAGTGATAAAAGATATAGCCCGACGTGCCGGTGTTAGTGAAAGTGCTGTGTCAAAAGTTATCAATAATTATGATGATATTTCCGAAAAGACAAAGGAAAAAATACAGAAAATAATTGAAAAATTGAATTATCGCCCTTCAAAATCAGCCCAGATTTTAAGAAAAGGTAAAACTAACACCATAGCATTTATGTCAGGAAGAATTGCATCTCATTTCACAGTGGAAATCTTAAGTGCCATAGAAAGAAATACCTTTATAACTGGTAAATATGTCCATGGAATTATTCCTTATTCAACAAATTATGAAAAAGAAAAAATGTATGAGATATTTGATAAGATATTATATGGCAGGGAAACTGATGCTGTGATTGCTCTTGCCATGAATCCTGATTTAAAAATAATCACTAAATATAAAAAAGCAAAAGTCCCTTTAATATTAATAGAAAATGATATGAAAGATGCACATTCGGTTAATATTGATAATCATAAAGCAGGTTTTATGGCAGCTGAGTATCTCATAAAAAAAGGCAGAAAAAAAATAGGGCTAATTTGTGGTGGTTTACAGGAAGGTACAAGATTTGGTTATAGTTATGCAGCTGAGCAAAGAAAAGCTGGTTTTGAAGCAGCACTAAAAAAGTATGGAATCAAATTTGATAATAGATATCTTGAACTTTGTGAACATTATACAATAGAAGAAGGTATGGAATTATTCGAAAATTTTATAAAAAAGGGGATAAAACTTGATGCTATTTTTTGTGCATCAGGTGATAATACTGCAGTAGGTGTGATGGATAAAGCCAAAAAGTATGGAATGAAGATACCTAATGATCTGGCTGTAGTTGGTTTTGATGATTTAATGTATGCGGCATTTTTTAATCCACCATTGACCACTATTAGGCAACCAATAGATAAAATAGGTTCTGCTGTTTTAAATACTGCAATTGAAGCAATAGATAAAAAATTAAAGTCATTTAAGCATATTATAATAGAACCAGAACTAATAATAAGAAGTTCAGCGTAAATTTGAAAAATTATATTTGAAAAAATATAATGGATTCCTGCTTGCGCAGGAATGACAAACAGCATTATTGTTGGTATAAATAATCTTGACTTTTTGATTTTTTTTATATATAATTTAACTAAATCGATTTCGGATAATTAAAATTGGAAGTATACATGGTAAAACGAGATTTTAAAAGGTATATTTTTATTTTCTATTTTTTAACTTTATTTTCACTTTCTTTTGCTGCGTCTGTATCTGAAAATATTGTAATTGACCAGATTGGCTATAGGACAAATTCTAATAAGTGGTTTATGATAAAAAATCCTATTATAGGTTATGATTCTTCAAATACCTATGTCCCTGGTTCAACTGTTCAGCTACGCAGGTCATCTGATAATGCCGTGATGTTGTCAATCACTTTGACTGCGTGGAATGGTGGTGCAACTGATACTACTTTTTCAGGTGACAGGGTCTGGCAGGGGCAGTTTTCTTCATTCACAACACCCGGCACATATCATATATATGACCCAACAAATAACAGGCAATCATACAATTTTGAAATAGGGGATAATATTTATAATGGTGCTTTGCAGGCAGCAGTGAAAATGTTTTTTTATAATCGTTCAAATATCACAATAACCGCATCAACAGGTGGGACATGGACACATGTTTATGACCATCCACAGCAAGCAAACGCACTTCTTTATGATTATTCATTGGGTGGAGTGCAGCAGGGGACTCAAAGAGATATTACAAAAGGTTGGTTTGATGCAGGAGATCCTAGAAAATATACTGCATGGATGGCAGGTTGTATTTGGCATCTTGCTTATGCATATGAATGGTATCCGGATAGATTTGGAGATAATACAGGTATTCCAGAATCAGGTAATGGTGTGCCAGATATATTGGATGAAATAAAATGGGAGTTGGATTGGATGTTAAAAATGCAACGTGCTGATGGTGCTTTGTATTCAGGATGTTTTGTTGTGCAAGGAATAAATGGAACTGTAAATGCAGATGGAAATCCTGCAGCAGATGACAGACCCTATTTTTATGCTAATTTTTCAACCGGAGCAACAGCATCTGGTGCTGCAGCATTTGCAATTGGTGCTCGGCTTTTTGCCCCATACAGTGGAGCGTATCCAGGGTATTCTACACAGTTACAAACAGCAGCTATTAATGCATGGAATTTCTTAACTGCAAATCCAAATAATATACAATACAATCATACAAATTTTGATAATGCTAATGCAAATGTTAATGATGGAGAAGATAAACGCCTGCGTTTTTTAGCTGCTGCAGAGTTATACAGGTTAACAGATAATTCTACATATAGGAATTACTGTGATGCTAACTATAATAATTCAAATACTGCTGATGGCTCGCACCAACCAATAATCAGTAATTATTTTGAAACAGGAGCATCCCATACAATGCAAAAAGGACTTGTTTCATACGCAATGGCGCCAGGAGCAACTTCATCTGTTGTAGATGCAATTAAAACAGCACTACGTAACGGTATTGAATGGAATATAACTTCAAGAATTGATAATTGTCCATATAAAGCACATATGTGGGCAGGACACTACTGCTGGGGTTCTAATTCTATGAAGGCTAACTGGGCGAATATGTGTCTTTGGGGTGCGAAATTAAATGTGAACTCTTCAATGACTTATACATATCTTGCAACTGCAGAAGAGTATCTGCATTATTATTTTGGCAGAAATGCAACAGGATATTGTTATCTGACCCAATCACAACTATTCGGTGCAGATAAATCCATAACACAGATTTTTCATTGCTGGTTCAGTGATGGCACTATCTGGGATACAAATCCTGCGCCTGGGTATTTATCTGGTGGACCTAACCAGTATTATAGTGTGAGTTCAATTATACCACCCTATGGTCAGCCACCTATGAAATCATATAGGGATTGGAATTCTGTGTGGCCTGATAGTTCATGGGAAATAACAGAGCCATCAACAGGATACCAGGCCGCATTTGTAATGTTATGTGCTGCATTTGCAGGACCAGCAGGTCCAACAGCCACTCCAACCAGAACAGGAACAAATACACCATATGCCGGCACACCATCATTTACACCTACAAGGACGAGAACACAGACAAATACTCCTTACTACACACCAACTATTACACCAACAACTCCGTTATCCACTTTAATTTATGATGGTGATACTTCGGGTTATAGATTATCAGATGGAACTGTGAGTAATGGCAGTCCAGGAACAATGACAGAAGGAGCGTATGGTGTTACAGGCAATGGTATGCGGCTTACATATACTTCTATCTCGGGATGGTGGCAAGAACATAGGTGGGATAAAACAGTAAATGTTAATATTGGCTCAAATATATATTTGGTTTTTAATGTGCGTCAGGCACCAATAAGTCCTAATCCTGTAAATCAACTTTTTGTTCGTATAAACTGGACTAATACAATTCAAGTTGACCCGACTTATATAGTTGAAGGTGGTTCAATAGATACAACTTGGAAAACGGTGAGGATACCATTATCTGTTTTAGTAGAATCGGGACAAACAGTAATAGATTTTATTGGCTTTGCAGCAAGCTGGGATAGGGATTATACAGTTGATATAGATAATGTCCGACTGGAAGCAACATTGCCTACAGCAACAAACACACCGATGGCAACTAATACATGGACACACACAAGGACTGTAACTTTTACTTTCAGTAGAACAGTAACACCAACATGGACAAGAACGCTAACGCAGACAAATACGCCTTCTTTTTCGGTGAGTGCAACAGGCACAAGAACTGCAACTATGACATTTACCAGTTCGCAAACACCAACTAACAGTTTTACTATGACAAGAACAATTACAGGAACACCTACATGGACAAATACACTTGTTTCAACAGCCACTTTTACTCCTTCAAGAACCGAAACCATAACATACACACGGACTGCGACAATGACAATCACTAACTCACATACGCCAAGTAGTAGTTTCACACCAACAAGAACACCTACTGCAAGTGTGACGATTACTACTACAAATACCAGCAGTCAACAACCGACAGTTTCTTTTACTGTAACAGGAACATGGACAAGGACAGTAACATCAACAGCGACATT
>JAOAIN010000202.1 GCA_026414685.1 Candidatus Goldiibacteriota bacterium | reverse complement strand
AAATGAAATGATATTTGAATTTGTTGTAAATATTGAATTCGTAATGTGTGATTTCAATTGGGACTTACCTATATCATCAATTGTATTAAAATCTGTCTCTTGATCTTCATAAGTATAGGTGGAATATAATACTCCTCCCCAGTTCATATTTGAACCCAGATATAAAGCATTTCCAATCTTAGGCTCAGGATTAGTAAGACGTATATTATTTATGTAAATTTCTTCATCTGCAACAATGTTTGATGGATTTATCACGCCAATAACCACCTGCATGACTTTTCTTAAATTGGGATTACCGACAGGTAAAGAACGTTTTTTATCAGAACCGTCAATTTTAAATTCTATTGTCTTCCATGAACCAATAGGAATATTATCTATTACTTCATTATACTGATAATAATCATTATTTTCATCTGCAGCATTAGAAATAAATCTTATAAATAAAACCCGACCCGTAATACCAGAAACCTTTCTCTTATAAAATAAATCTATTCTTAAATTTTTATATGACCTGAAATCATAACCAATGGAGCCGGTAAAATTCTTTACAGCATAATATATAGGTTTGCCAGCACTCAAATCATAGCCAGAAAGTTTATAAGTAAGTGCTAGGGATTTTTCATAACTTTTATCTGATTCTGTTTTATAATCATAAAAATTAACATTGGGTATATAAGAAGAATCAGTATTGCGGTTTATTGTATAGATATTAAATTTATTCGTATCTGGCGATGTTATGTAATTTCCAGCCATATCATAGGATGGTTTAACTTTAAGTGCCCAAGCATTACCAACAAATTTGATTGACTCAATTTCAAGTGTTCCATTAGATGGAGAACCTGATGTTCCTTTTACTGTTATTCTTATATGTTTTACTAATGACATAAATCGCGAGTTAGATAAAGCTGGATCCAACCTATCTTCATAGGATAGATTGACTCCACTTGAAAATTTATAAAGTGGTATTCTTATATTCTTCCACTCACCTGTTGCTGGTATTTCAAGAGAAGGATACGCAATACCATCACCTGTTGCCACAGTGGAAAACCTATAATATTTTTCCTCTGTATCAAGTCGTCCGTTATAATTCATATCTTCTGTATCCAAAACATTATTACCAGCACCCCAGTAAGTTGGATTAGGTGGATAAATTCCACTGCTTATTCCACTATCTTCCCCTTTATCAAGATCCAATCTATTATTTATTGGCTGTGTGTCTTCACTATCAGCACCACCATAAGAAAAAGAATTATTACCATTTGAATCCTCGCTCACAACCCCTATGTCTATATCCATTTTCACTGGTCTATTACCATTTACAACGCGAACCCATAACTCCATATAGGTGTAATTTCTAAAACTTTCACCTGTTGTTGACACTATATATCTAAAAGCATCCCATCTCTGATCAGTTAAACCAGAATAAGAAAGTGTGAGTATTGGTTTTTGTGTTTGCACAGTTGTCTGGGATGTGACAACCTCATGGCCATAACCTGTATAATCATCTTTATAACAGTATGTTCTATATTCAGGTTGCATACCAATAGGCATTGCAGCAGGAAACCAATAATTTTTAGCCATCGTGAGTGTTCTTATATTATCAGCACCTTCCATATCATCAATCATAGCAACACCTTTTTCATTATGAATATCATAAATATTTGAATTCAAATCACTATGAGCAACTTCGCCGCTCACATTAATATCAACAGGTAAATTAACATCATTTAAAAGTGGAAGTGAATTAATGATATAATTTAGATTTTCTCTTTTTAAATCAAATTTGAAATCAGTATCCAGTACATATGCAGAATATGGAGTAGAAAATGAAGTATCTGTATTTCTTGCATCTGGTATTGTGGTTGGTTTTGTTGCTGTTTTATTCAAATAAGTAGTCCCTAAAATAAGATTTTCAAACAATTGATACTCTGTCCTACCACCCCAGATAGAATTGTCAAAAACCTGTATAAATGGAGAATAATCGTATATTACCTCAATTAAAGAATCATCTCTTATCTTTGATTTATCAAGAAAAATTATTTCTCCTGATTCATATATTATTTGATAATCAACATCTTTTTTTTGTCTTACACCATCAATACGAACTATTTCACTTCCTGCAACAACAGGAAAATTATCAAGCCTATAAGATGAAACATTATATCTATATTTTAGTTCTATTGTGAAATTAGATCTTGCGGCTCCAGGTTCTACATTATAACAATCATTTCCTGCACCGGATGTGGACTCTGTACCAGGTGCTCCAAAGTATCTAGGGTCTGTTGAATTTTCAGTGAATGGATAAAATGCCTTAAACTTTATAAGCCCCAGATCTGCATCAATTTCATAATATTTATCCGCATCTTTTTCCCAGGGTCGGGGAAGTATCTGTGGAGTACCACCTTTATAAAGTCGTATATCAAAATATCCTGTATCTGTCATTGGATTATAAATCTGCGTTTCTCCCATATAATAATAATTCATAACAACATGTGAAATATCTGTCTGACCTGATTTTATAAGATGCGCAGAATTTGTTGTTTTCCCATCAGAAGCAGATTTAAGATTTGCCTCATCAAAATCAAATGTGCCAGATGCAGTATATCCAACACTTTCACCATTTGTTAGTCTATATGCAACTGCTATGACATAATTTGGTGCAATATATCCATTAAACTTTATTATGCCTGTTTTATAATCAACCGTATAATCTACTCCAAGTGTTCTTATATTAAATCTATATTTTCCTGTTGGAGTAGAATTTATTGTATTACTTGTATATGCACTTGTTGTTCCTTCATCAATATATATGATTACAGAACCTGGCACAACTGATATCTGCGGTCCTGTATGAAATGGATTAAGTCCAGTTATTTTTGTATAATCCTTTGTAAGATAAAAATACTGATTTTTTATAAAATCAATGTCTCTTAAAGTTGTACCTGGTTTATTATTTGTTTCTTTTTCTCTTAAAGTTCCTTTAAAATATTGTTTTTCAGTTATTCCTTTTGGCTGTGCCCAACCAAACATCATTCTCAATCTATTATCAAGGAGTGATAATTTACTCTTTATTCCAAAAAGCGATTGTGGCGATCTTATATAACGAGTATTAGGTAAGTCAAAAGACATGTCACCAAAAGATACTTCCTGCAATGTTTCATCTTTTTCACCCTGATAACGGACTGATATTTTTTTATCCTCAGCAGTAATCCTTGCTTCTTCGTTATCATCATAATTTATATCTATAAATATTTTTTTCCCTATTTGTCCTTTAAGCATAACACGTAGTGGTTGTTCAATCTTTGGCTCTGCTATGATATTTCGTCTATCTTGCAATGTAATCTCATACCATCTATTTAATAGTTTAAGAGAAATTAATTTCTGGCCTGATAATTCAAGTTTTGAATCAGGTGGCAAGCCATATTCAGATATACTGTATGATATTGTCCCTGGTTTTAATATTTCTGCAAATTCAATTTTGCTTGAAACAGCAGAACTCATTGCGCCGGTGTTGCCTTGCATATCAACAGGAGCAATTCTATAATAATAATTGACGCCAGGCAGAGGTGGAGTTTCACTATTTATAATATTATCATAATAAAAAAACATCCCTTTTTCATCCTGTAATGGTTTAACAAGAGCTTCATTTATTGGTCTTTCAGGGAAAATATAAGGATCTGTTGACCTATATATATTATAACCCTTAATTCCATATGTTCCCTGTATTTCAGGTTCTTCCCAAGCAAGTTTTATTGATTCAGATGATACTGATGTTGCAGTTACATTTTTAGGAGCAGTGACTGAAATATAAGGGATTGCTTCTAATTTTCTTGAAAGTGGTGATGTATTACCTTTTATATCCACTGTTTGAATATAGTATATATATTTAACTCCCTGTGTAAGACCTAAACCATCCGCATTATCTTCAAATTCCTGAACTTTTATTAAATTTTTATTTATTTTATTTATTTCATTTTCTGATAATCCTCTGAATATATTATATCCATCTATATCATAATTTCCAGATGAAATGGGCTTTTCCCATTTCAATAATACACTTGAAGATTTTGCAACAATTGAAATTTTATTGGGAGGAAGTAGTGCACCATCCCATTTTGCAAAAATAACTGGAGATTCTGATGTTTCAAGTCCACTTGTTGGGTCAATTCCAGTTACTTTATAATAATATGTTGTTTTTTCATTAAAAGGCACTATAGAATTTTCGCTATTATCTATATATTCATTTCCAGATATTGGTTCTTTATTGATTTTTTCAAAATCACCTGTTTCGGTTATGGCTCTATAAATATTATATTTAAATCTCTTATCAGGCAATGGCTGCCATATAATCTTAATACCTGCAATATCTTTGGAAGTTATAGCTTGCAGCTTTTCAGGCCCTTTAATTGGTTCTACTTTTTCCGCAGACATCTCAGCTGGCGGAGAAGCTTCAAATATTACATCTTTTGATGGTTCTTCTTTAGACGGGGTTGGTTCCTGGCCAGAGATTCTAAAAAAAACGCAAGTAAAAAAAATTGTAAGAAAAATAAAATATATTTTTTTTTTCATTTATATTTTAGTATTATTCTTATTTTCAATAGAAACTTTTATTTTTTTTGACCGTGCATTCAATTCTTCCATTATTGAACGTAAATTTTCAATACTTGCTGTTTCTTGTTCAATTGATGCAGATATATTTTCTATATTTATTGCCATATCCTCTATCATTGCTTCCACCTTACTTATGATACTCACTATTTCCTGTATTTTTTTAACCTCATCAGTAGTCAAAGAATATATGCTATTTGCTGCATTTATAGAACCTTCAATAACCTGTTTTATATTTTCAAATGCCACACCAGCATTATTGGCAGTTTCCACGCAGGCATTGATACTTTTTGCTGCCTCATTTATTTTATTTACCGTTATTTCAGTTGTTTTATTTATATCCTTTATTTCTTCAGAAATTCTTTTAGATGCATCAGCGGTTGATTCGGCTAGTTGTCTTATTTCATCTGCTACAACAGCAAAACCGCGACCTGCCTCACCGGCACGCGCCGCTTCAATAGAAGCATTTAAGGCTAGCAAATTTGTCTGCTCAGCTATTTCTTTTATAAGGGTTGTGACTTTACTTATTTCTATTGTTTTCTGTCCCATTCTGTTTACCACTTCATTTAATTCATGCATAATATCATTTATTGATTTTATTTCATCAATTGTTTTTAATATTTTTTCACCACCATCTCTTGCTGATTCCTCCATTTTTTTATTAAAAGCTGTTCCCTTACCTGTCTCCAATCTTATCTTTTCAATATCATCGGAAATATTTTTTGTAATAATTCTTGTATTTTTTATTGATTCCATATATGCGTTCATTTTCTTTGCAAGTTCCTGCGCGGATGTTGATATGGTATCCGCAGTTGAAGAAACTTCTATAAATGAATCCATGATATTATGAAACGTCTGAGTTAACTGTTTGAATTCTCCATCCATCCTCTGATATTCATCTTTTATTACTTTTATCTCATTTATCATTTTCTGCGTTTCATCCTTTACGCCAAAAATCTCAGCATATTTTATTACATCATATTCGTCCTGAAAATTTTCAGTGAAAAGTAATTTCATAAATTTCGTTGATAAAAACGAGTAATAATACGCCCATAAAAAAATCAAAATTATTGAAAAAACAGAAATGAATAAAATAAATCCCCATTTATTATTTGTATTTTTTATATTTAAAAGGGTCTGATTTAAAATGGCATTATTTTTTTCTTTTATTATCTCTATCTTTTTTAAAATTTCTTTATCCTGCTTTATTATCTTATTTAAGTTGTCATCATCTATTTTATCCCAGTTAATATCCTGGTAATTTACCACAAGCAATTCATACAAATTTGCCATAATTTTTTTATCATTTAACTTGTCAATGATTTTTTTAGTATCTGCTATTTTTACTTTTGGATAGGTTGATTTTCTGCTATTTTTTTCAGGGATATTTCTTATCTGTCTTAATAATTCTATATGTGTAAATAATGCCTGACCAATCTCATCAAGCGCAAGCAAATCCGATGTTATTTCCCTTATCTTTTTTTCAGACATATTCAGATTTTTTTTCACGCCAAACGAAACAAACACAGAGCTGATTATAATTATCAAAATCAATCCTGTAGCTAAATATAATAAAAAATCTCTTTTTAAAATTGTTTTATTCATTTTTCCTTTCCACTTATTAAATTCAACTCATATCCAGTTAGATTGTTTTTTAATTTTATTATTCCAACACCTTTTGCAAACCATATATCAACATTATAATCCGTTGCTTTATATGAAATCTTAAAAGCAGTAACATCACCAATAGGAGTAGACAATTGTTCTTTATCTACAACTTTGCCTTTGATTAAATTGCCTTTATGATAACCTGCATTAAAAACGACTCCCTTTTTAATTCTTTTAGGTAAAAGCATAAATTTATCTTCTTTTTTCTTTCCATAATCTTTTGATATTGCAATTTTATATATACCTTTTTTTCCTTGAAAATAATATTCCTGAATTGTTGAAAAATTTCCTTTATCAGTTTTATTTAAAATTTTACAATCATAATTATTTATTTTTTCTGTTTTATTTAATACTTCCCATTCCTCTGGACTTAGATTTTTTCTGTTATATAATAATTTTTCACCAGCATTTAATGGAAAATAATTAAAAGAGCTTTCGCCTAAAACATTTATGACAACAAATGTTGCTATGATTATTATTGCAAGAGCAGAACCGGCAATTATGATTCCAAGTGTTGCCTTTGATTTTATTTCTTTTTGTTTTTCACGTTTTTCGCTTGCTTCTAAAATTTTATCAATATCAATTTCTGCCATTCAAAGCCTCCTGATTTATCTATAAAATCAAAGTTTTTATCTTTTCAAAAACATCTTCTACTCTTATATTTTTCATACACTCAATATCTCTGTCTTTACATTGCATTTTATCACAAGGAGCGCAATCAATTCCACTGAATATACTTAAATGTTCTTTTGTATCTGATGGACCCCATGATTTATAATTTGTTGGTCCATATATTGTCAGAGTTCTTGTCTTAGTTGCAACTGCAATATGTTTCGGCGCTCCGTCATTTGTAACAAGTATATCTAAATTTTTAATAAGAGCAGCGAGCTGATTAATATTTGTCTTTGGTGCTAATAAAACACATTTATTTTCCATAAAACACTTCTTTATATTAGACACCATCTCATATTCTCCGGGTCCCCATATCAATACTATTTTTGTATTAGGCATTTCATTTAAAATTAGCTCTATTAGTTTGATAAATTTATCTACTGGCCATCTTTTGGTTATCCAGGAACCCATGGGATTTATACCTATAATTTTATAATTTTTATTATCTAATTCTAAAATAAAATTTTTGATATATACTTCATCCTGATTTGAATAATATATCTCTGTCTGGATACCATCATCTTTTATTCTGAGTGGTTTTAAAAGATCAAGATAATAATACACATTATACTTCGGAACAATGTCTGGGACAACAGGAATATTATAAAAAAATTTTCT
>JAOAIN010000182.1 GCA_026414685.1 Candidatus Goldiibacteriota bacterium | reverse complement strand
AGAAAAATAATTTATTGGAATAAAGCTGCTGAAAAACTGACCGGATATAAAAAGGAAGAAATATTAAATACGCATTGTTTTGATAATATTCTTGTCCACACAAATATAAAAGGCGAATATCTATGTGATAGTGAAAAGTGTCCTGCTGTTCGTTCTATGAAAGAAAAAAAATTAATAGAAGAAGAAGTTTTTTTAAAGCACAAGGAAGGATATAGAATACCTATTTTGACCAGAATATCGCCCATCATTGATAATGTAGGAAATGTTTTAGGTGCTGTTGAAATATTTTCTGATAATTCAGCAAGATTATCAGCTTTTCAGAAAATAGAAAAATTGCAAAATCTGGCATTTATTGATTCTTTAACCGGCATTGGTAACAGACGTTATTCAGAAATTAAAATTGCAACACGCTTGGAGGAGATAAAAAAATTCGGAATGATAAAAAGTTATGGAGTTCTTTTCATTGATATTGATCATTTTAAACAAATTAATGATAGATATGGACATAGATTCGGAGATGATGTGCTCAAAGTAATTGCCAAAACAATTTTGAAAAATATCAGGGAAGATGATTTCATTGGTAGATGGGGTGGTGAGGAATTTATTGCAGTAATTTCAAATGTGGACGAACAGGAATTATTTGCGATAGCAGAAAAAATCAGGACTCTTATAAACAGTATTAATTATAAAGTTAAAGAAGATATAATAAAATTATCAGTATCAGTTGGAGCCACACTTATAAAAGAAAATGATGAAATGGAAGACTTGATTAACAGAGCAGACAAATTAATGTATAAGTGTAAAAATTCTGGTAGGAATTGTGTGAGCATTGGATAAATCATGGATATAATAAATAATACAAATGAAATATTAAACCCAAACGAATTGAAATTGATTATTGAAACAATCAAAAATATTGAAATAAAAACAACTGGAAAAATCAGGGTGTATGTAGGAAAGAAAATACGTGGAGAACCAATGAGTTTTGCACGTAATATTTTTAAACAATTTGGATTAAATCGTCTTGTGGATAAAAATGGGGTGCTTTTTATCATAACAGTAAAGGATAAAAAATTAATTGTTTTTGGAGACGATGGGATAAATTCAAAAGTTGATAAAACCTTTTGGATAAATGTAAAAAATGCACTTATTACAAAATTTAAAAATGGACAATTTTTTACTGGCTTAATGGGTGGAATAAATCTTGTAGGTGAAAAACTCATGGAATTTTTCATGCGCGATTTTGAAGATTTAAGTGGGGTCAATAATGATGACAAGTCAATTTTTTTTGAAGAATAGAATTATTTTATTTATTTTTTTATATGGTATTTTTATTCCGATAAATGCATTTAATTCAACAGATGAAATAAGTGACTACATATATGATCATGCGGAAATATTGACAAATGCTGATAAAAATATTTTAAATAATAAATTGAGATTTTTGAAAACAGAAAAAGATATAATTTTTAAGTTAGTTATATTTGATAAAATACCCGATGATTATAAAAATATGGATTTTGAGGAACTTTCTTTAAAATATTTTGAAGAATTGGGACTAAATAAAAAAGATAACAACCTGATGTTGATAATGTCTATAAAAGATAGGAAAATACGGGTTAAACTTGGCTCATATTATAATATATATTATCAAATGGCAGTAGACAGAATACTCAAAAATAAGGTGATCCCTGATTTTAGAAAAAATAATTTTAGCAAGGGCATATATATTGCTATAAATGATATTATAAAAATTATAAAAGAAGATATGAATTTTTTTAAATATTATAGAATTTATATTATGGGTTCTATATTAATTATATTTTTTATATTATTCATAATCATATTTATTTTTTTAAAAAAAAGTAATAAAATAAAAAATATTGATAATTTCGGTGATGGTGATATCGGCAGCTGGAAGTAGATAATGAGGTGAAAATGAAAATAATAGATATATTAAAAAATAAAGATTTTGTATTTTCCATAGAAGTTTTCCCACCAAAACCAGATACAGATATACAGGTGATTTATGATACTATAGAACAATTAAAAGAAATAAAACCTGATTTTATAAGTGTTACCTACGGAGCTGGTGGTTCAACAAGGACAAGAACTGTAGAAATAGCAGACAAAATACAGAATTATTACAATATAACTGCTCTTGCACATTTAACTTGCATTGGCTCTTCTAAAGAAGATATTGCACGGATACTTGATGAATTACAAGATAAAGGTATTGAAAATATAATGGCTTTACGTGGTGATTTACCAAAGGATAATAGTAATCCATATAAAGATTTCAGATATGCCTGTGAACTTGTAAAATTCATAAAAGATAGATGGGATTTTTGTATAGGTGTTGCAGGTTATCCTGAAAAACATCCAGAAGCAGAAACAATGGAAAGTGATTTGGAACATTTAAAAGAAAAAGTTGAAGCAGGGGCTGATTTTATCACAACGCAGTTATTTCTTGATAATAATCATTTTTTCAGATATCTTAGATTGGTACAAGAAAAAGGTATAAAAGTTCCAGTAATTCCTGGAATCATGACTGCAACAAAACTTATAAATATAGAGAGAATGGCAAATTTATGTAAGGTTGAAATACCTGAAAGATTTAAAAATGCTGTCAGTTCATGTGATATTAATAGTCCAGTATGTGAGGAAACCGTTAAATATACTGTTGGGCAAATAAATCATTTGATAAAAAATGGTATTAAAGCAATACACCTTTATACAATGAATAAAATTGAACAGAATAAAAGAATCTATTTTGAATCAAAATTAGCAGAAATAAGAAAAGATAAATGATAAATAAGTCAATTGCTAATCTTCCATTACATGGCGGTAAAGCACCTGCCTGGCTTTTCAATCGTATGAAAAAATTGGCTCGCCAAATAATTTTACTGATAATAAAAGAATATGGAACGGACGAAGTTTTAAGACGTATATCTGACCCTTTCTGGTTTCAGGCGTTTGGGTGTGTGCTTGGTTTTGACTGGCATTCAAGTGGACTAACAACAACTGTAAATGGAGCAATAAAAGAAGCATTAAAAGGGCTTGAAAATGATACAGGTATTTTTGTTGCAGGTGGTAAAGGTGGTAAATCAAGACAGACACCTGATGAAATAATTACTTTTTCAGAAAAATTTGGAATAGACGCAGAATCATTCATAAAAATTAGCAAATTAACAGCAAAGGTTGATTCAGTCGCTATACAGGATGGATATCAATTATATCTTCATCATATTTTTTTTACCAAACAAGGCAAGTGGGTGGTTATCCAGCAGGGAATGAATGAATCTAGTAAGTATGCGAGACGTTATCACTGGTTTTCAGATGAGGTTAAAAGTTTTGTTGAAGAACCGCATAAAGCAATATGCGGTGATAAAAAAGAAGATTCTGTTTTAAATATGACTGCAATTGAAAGTCGGGATGCAAGAGATGTAACTGTTGATTTATCACGCCAAGAGCCGGAAAAGTTACTAAAAGAAATAAAGATTATTTCAACATATAATTTACCATCAAGACATAAGATTTTGTATTCTGATATAAATCCTAAAAATTTTGAAAAAATTTTGCTCACTACCTATAACAAACAGCCTGGGAATTTTGAAAATCTGCTTCTTACACAAGGTTTTGGACCAAAAGCAATGAGGGCGCTTGTTTTGCTTTCTGAAATTATTTATAAAAAAGAGCCATCATATAAAGACCCTGTAACATACAGTTTTGCACATGGTGGCAAAGATGGAATACCATATCCTGTTAATAGAAAGTTATATGATGCAAATATAGAATTTTTAAAGGAAATTTTAAATTCTACAAAAATAGAAGAATCAGAAAAGGCAAAAGCTTTTAAGAGATTAAGTGTTTTTGAATCAAATAAAGGGTGAAAAAATGCTTATAGATTTTCATACTCATTTTTATCCAGAAGATATTGCTCAAAATACAGTAAAAAAATTAAGCCAGCTGGCGGGATTTAAATTTTATGGAGAAGGCACTATTGATTCATTAAAGCAATTTATGGAAATGGATGGAGTAGATATATCCATTAATGCCCCTGTTGCCACAAAACCAGAGCAGGTTAAATCAATAAACAGAAAAATGATAGATATAAATAAGAACGAGAAAAATATAATATGTCTTGGTGCTATGCATCCTTTGTTTGGGAAAAATGACAACGTTGAAGAAGAAATTGACTTTATTGTCAAAAATGGAATAAAAGGAATAAAAATGCATCCTGAATACCAGAGTTTTTATCCTGATGATGGTGGAATGAAAGTAATATATGATGCATGTATTAAAAATGATATTTTTATACTTTTTCATGCCGGTGCTGATGCTGCTTTTGATTTTGATGATGCAAAGGGTACTCCAAAAAGATTCAGGCAAGTAATAAAATCATATCCTAAATTAAAAATTATCCTTGCTCATATGGGTGGTTATCAGATGTGGGATATGGTGTACAAAGAACTTGTTGGATTGAATGTTTATTTTGATACAGCTTTTTGCAATGAAATGGATGATAATATAATGGCTAACTTGATAAAAGAACATGGTTGTGATAAAATTGTATTTGGAACAGATTTTCCATGGGAGAGAGTTTCTGTTTTAAGCAACAAAATCAAGAAACTAATAAACGATACGGAAAGCAAAAACAAAATATTTTGTTTAAATGCAAAAAAACTTTTAAATATAGAATAGGCTTAAAAAATGCAGATAAGATACATGGATGAAAACAGTAATATATGTCCATATTGTAAAAAATCACTAAATTACATACCTGTGAAGGATGTTGCCTGTCCTTTTTGTGGAAATATGATTTATGTGAGACAGTCAAAAGATAAAAAAGAACAATTGGAATATTACGATAGATTGTTATCTGAAAGTAAAGAGTCTTCAATATTTATAAAGAAAATTTTTGAATCAATAAAGGGTTGGACACTTAATGAAGACGATTTTAATAATAGAAAAAACTTCATGATTTTAAAAACAGGCAAAGTCCCTAAGGATACAGAAGTGTTACGTTCTCTTATTCTTGAACTTCAGGCAAAAGGAATAATAGTATACAATCAACTTGCGCTGATTTTAAACTGGGAAGGCAAAGATACATATCAATTTTTATTTAATGCGCGAAAATCAGAATTAACCAATTTAAAAAAATCAAAAATTGTTCAGAAAGTAAAAATTATATCTGGTGCAAAGCATGGTGAAATTGAATCATGCCCTGAGTGTAAGAGTATACAGGGGAAAATATTTACTATAGATGAAGCATTGAAACAAATGCCACTTCCAAACAAGAATTGCACATGTAAAATATATGATAAGACAAGGGGATTATGCAGGTGCGTTTATACTGCAGCGTTTTAGAGGGGTAGAATAAAAACCTTTCAAAAAACAAAAATGAAAAAATGCAAAGTATTTACCATAATTGAAAATTGGAAATTTTTTTAATGTAGAGAACAGGTTTATAACCTGTCTCAAATAAGCAAAAAATAATCCGAAGGATTAACAGTAATTGATAATTAAAAATAAAATAACCTGAATTTCTGCTCAAATGATTGCAGGAATGATATAATAAAAAGTTTATTTAAAAGAAT
>JAOAIN010000164.1 GCA_026414685.1 Candidatus Goldiibacteriota bacterium | reverse complement strand
TGGAGGTATTATGGGTTTTGTAACTTCACCCAGGTTCATAAGATACACATAAAGTGTTGCAAGAATTTCAGCAGAAGAACATGCTTGACTTAAATACCCACCGTTATTTTTTATTGTGTATTTAAGGACTCTTTTTCTAATACCATTAGCAACTTTTTTTACCTTTTCCTGCCAGTTATCAGGTGTCAAGATTTATTCTCCTTTTATTGTATTTATAAAAGATTCTACTAATAGACAACTATTCAAATCTTTAAAAATGATATTTCTATTACAAAGGTAGCTTTACAAATACATAAATGAGTTTACAAGTTAAATAAAAATATTTCAAGTGGTTTTATTTTTTATTTTATTAACGAAGATATAATTAAAGAGTTTTATTAAGATCAAACTATATAAAATATTTCATATAAGATTTTTATTTATTATTGAGATTTATTTTAAAAGTAGTATAATTTTATCAGTAAATTATTATATAAGGTTTTAAAATGAAAATAAAAGAATTTAAATTTCCTGAAGAAAATTGTGTATATATAGATGAAAAAAATGACATTTTGCTTTATCAGATGGACTGTGTTGAATTTATGGATAAATTACTTTTAAAATATAAAGATGGAATTTTTGATATGATTTTTGCAGATCCACCATATTTTCTTTCAAATGGTGGAATGACATGTTATGCTGGAAAAAGAGTAAAGGTTGATAAAGGTTTATGGGATAAATCAAAAGGAATAGAAGAAAATCATAGTTTTAATATTTCATGGCTTTCAAGATGTCAAAAATTATTAAAACCAGATGGAACAATATGGGTATCAGGAACATATCATGTAATTTTTTCAGTGGGTTTTGCAATGCAGCAATTGGGTATGAAAATATTAAATGATATAACATGGGAGAAACCAAATCCACCACCTAATTTATCATGTAGATATTTTACACATTCCACTGAAACGATTATATGGGCAGCGAAAAATGAAAAATCAAAACATTATTTTAATTACGATTATATTAAAAAAATAAATAATGGTAAACAGATGAAAACTGTCTGGCAAATATCAGCACCTAATGGCAATGAAAAAGAATTCGGTAAACATCCAACACAAAAACCAATAAAATTACTAGAAAGAATAATTTTATCAAGCACAAAAAAAGGAGATTTGATTTTTGATCCATTTTCAGGTAGTTCAACAACTGGAGTAGCTGCAATTAAAACAGGTAGAAAATTTGTTGGGGTTGAACTTGAAAAAGATTTTATAAAAATTTCTATAAAACGCTTAGAAAAAACTGCTATTGAAAAAAAGTCAGAATTGTTTGAGGTTATTTGATGAAAAAGGATGGTATTGGTGGAAATAAAACTATAACAGGGTTAAATTTTGAAAAAAGAGTGAGTTTGCAGAAATTATTTAAAAAGATACCAGGATATGAATTAAAAAGAATTAATAATAAAGCTGGAATTTATATTTACTATAAAGGCAAACTTGTTGCAAGATGTTTTAAAAAGTATGAGTTTTATAAATTTCTTGAAGAAAATAATATAAATTGGAAAAAAATAATTTCAAAGCGATTATTACCTGATGATGCATTACTCGTAATAATTAGAGAAACATTATTTATAATAGAAGTCAAGTATCAGCAAGTTGCTGGTTCAGTTGATGAAAAATTACAGACATGTGATTTTAAACGTAAACAATATTTAAAACTAGTTACACCATTGGGTTTAAGAGTAGAGTATGTTTATGTCCTGAGCGATTGGTTTAAAAAATCAGAATACAAAGATGTGCTTGATTATATACAAAGTGTAAATTGTCATTATAAATTTAATGAGATTCCACTTAGTTGGCTGGGTTTGCCTACAAATGATAATATTTAAAAATTTTAAATTTTTTGTTTAATAGTAATATCTATATTTGGGGATTTATTAATTTCATAGAAATAAATATATTTATTTGTTAAGATATTATTTTAATAAATAATTAGGAGTCAATATATAAAAATGGACTTTTTTTTAAAACTTGCTATTAAATCAATTATAAAAAATAAAAGAAGCACACTGACAATACTTGTGGTTGTTGCTATATGTGTTTTTTTTATGGAAATAACTATTGGTTATATTGAAGGAATGAAAAGGGAAATGTCAGATGATGCGCTTTTAAATATAGGTCATATTGTGCTTTATAATAAAGATTACTATGAGAATCTTGATTTCATGCCACTTGAATTTAATATTGATTATAATGATAAAATTGCT
>JAOAIN010000118.1 GCA_026414685.1 Candidatus Goldiibacteriota bacterium | reverse complement strand
CTGTCGGCGTTATCGTTGGCGTCACTGTCGGACTTGTTGTTGGCGTTACACTCGGTGTTACTGTCGGTGTTACTGTTTGCGTTACTGTTGCTGTCACTGTCTGCGTTACTGTCGGGCTTGTTGTCGGTGTTATTGTTGGTGTTACTGTCGGTGTTACTGTTGCTGTCACTGTCTGCGTTATCGTTGGCGTCACTGTCGGACTTGTTGTTGGCGTTACACTCGGTGTTACTGTCGGTGTTACTGTTTGCGTTACTGTTGCTGTCACTGTCTGCGTTACTGTCGGGCTTGTTGTTGGTGTTATTGTTGGTGTTATTGTCCTTGTTACTGTTGATGTCACTGTCTGCGTTATCGTTGGCGTTACTGTCGGACTTGTTGTCGATGTTACACTCGGTGTTACTGTCAGTGTTACTGTCTGCGTCACCGTCGGCGTCACTGTCTGCGTCACTGTTGCTGTCACTGTCTGTGTTATCGTTGGCGTTACTGTTGGACTTGTCGTCGGCGTTATTGTTGGTGTTATTGTCCTTGTTACTGTTGCTGTCACTGTCTGTGTTATCGTTGACGTTACTGTCGGACTTGTTGTTGGCGTTACACTCGGTGTTACTGTCGGTGTTACTGTTTGCGTCACCGTCGGCGTCACTGTCTGCGTTACTGTCGGACTTGTCGTCGGTGTTATTGTTGGTGTCACTGTCTGCGTCACTGTTGCTGTCACTGTCTGCGTTACTGTTGGACTTGTTGTTGGTGTTACTGTCGGTGTCACTGTCTGCGTCACCGTTGGCGTCACTGTTGGTGTTACTGTTGGACTTGTTGTTGGCGTTATACTCGACGTTATTGATGGTGTCACTGTCGGTGTTACCGTAGGCGTCACTGTTGGTGTTACTGTTGGACTTGTTGTTGGCGTTATACTCGGCGTTATTGATGGTGTCACTGTCGGTGTTACCGTAGGCGTTATTGTTGGCGTTACTGTTGGACTTGTTGTTGGTGTTACTGTCGGTGTCACTGTAGGTGTCACTGTCTGCGTCACTGTTGCTGTCACTGTCTGTGTTACCGTTGGCGTTACTGTCGGGCTTGTCGTCGGCGTTATTGTTGGTGTTATTGTCCTTGTCACTGTTGGTGTCACTGTCGACGTTATCGTTGGCGTTACTGTCGGGCTTGTCGTCGGTGTTATTGTCCTTGTATATGTCAACGTCACTGTTATTGTATGCGTAGGGGTACCTGTCACTGTGTTTGTAGAAGTTGATGTCATAGTGTATGTTAAGGTCGGTGTTCTTGTATATGTTAGGGTAAGGCTTGATGTAAATGTATATGTAGATGTTTGGGTTGGAGTAATTGTATTTGTATCTGTCGGTGTTGATGTTCTTGTTGGTGTCGGTGTCGGACTTGACGTTGATGTATGTGTATGCGTGGGCGTTGCTGTGCGCGTCGGAGTGTGCGTAAAACTTGATGTCATTGTGGGTGTCATCGTAGGACTTGGTGTTATTGTATTTGTAGATGTCGGTGTTGATGTTCTTGTTGGTGTCGGTGTCGGACTTGACGTTGATGTATGTGTATAAGTTAGTGTACGCGTTGGACTTGGTGTTATGCTTGGTGTAAACGTTAAAGTATTTGTGACTGTTATTGTTCTTGTAGGTGTTGGTGATAAACTGTATGTAGACGTGTATGTTAAAGTTGGACTAGGAGTAACTGTAAGTGTATATGTTAGTGTAGGTGTTCGTGTTCTTGTTGCTGTAAAAGATGGGGTTGAACAAACATTTGACATATTTACTGTTGATACAATTGTAGGTGAGCCTTGATAACTGGATAACCTTGCAATGTTTGTCCATGTACAACTTATAGGAGGTGCCGTCATACGTATATTCATAGGAATATCAACACATCCTGTAAATCCTGGATTTTGAAAAGCAATTATATATGTAGTAATTTTATTATTGTATGAAGCACTTATACTGTTTATCCCTGTTGCAGGATTTCCAATATAATAAGGGCCTTCATATTGCCAACTATCCTGAGAAGATGTAAAATCATCAATCAATGTTAATGTCCCTGTATTTATTATACCCCCTGTATTACAAAAACGCATATTAAATGAAATATTATCACCATTTACAATACCTGATGTTTTGTTTGCTGATT
Source organism: Candidatus Goldiibacteriota bacterium (assembly GCA_026414685.1). Lineage (GTDB taxonomy): Bacteria > Oederibacteriota > PGYV01 > PGYV01 > DSYL01 > DSYL01. The sequence continues at coordinate 11,267 of JAOAIN010000118.1, read as the reverse complement.
TAACTAAAGAAAGAACAGGTGGTAATGGAGTTATTGTAGGAGTTGGACAAAAATTTCGCAATGTAACAGTAGACACAATAGTTGGTGAAGAAAGATAACTCAAAGCTGCATTGTTAGGCCAGTTAGTACATTGTGATACAGGATTATCTGAAATTAAAACAAAAACTAAATTATAACATCTGTTACTTAAAAAACCATCGTGAAAAGTTATCGTAGTTGGCGGCCCATTACCTGAAGACGCTGATATATAGCCAAACAATGTATCTGAATAATTCCATCCAACATTGCTTCCGCCAACAATAAAACCTGCAAAACGCCAAGTATCACTACCGGGTGGACTCCATGTATCTACTATACTTAATACATTGCCATGCGTGCCTCCTCCAGAGTTACAAATATTTAATGTAAAAGTTATTGCACTCGGTCCTATTATATTTGTACTTGGATTTGCAGATTTTTGAATTGTGAATGATGGTGGTCGTGGAGTTGGTTCTATAGGAAGATCAAATGGTTGCCTGAAAAACAACTGCATACAATCATTAGTTCCTGCAGGACTTGATACACTATAACCAAGCGCAGGTAACAAATCACCTGTTTGTGGGTCTGAAATTCTCTTCCCCCATATTCTATCTATGACAATTGTAGGTGTTACCCATGATAAACCAGAGCCGCTTTGATTATATTGTCCTTGATACCATTGATAACCACCGGATGGAACAGGTGTATCTGCTGGACAAAGTGTATTATCATGATACATACTTACACCACTTCCATCAACACTTGAAACAAAAGAATGTCCCCCACCTTGACAATACACATCAAGTGACCATGATGACCAAATTTCACAGCAATTGGTATTTAAATTACGAACAGCAATTATATTATCTGTAGGCAAAAGAGCAGATAATTGTCCACTGGTTAATGTAACACATTTTGGAACACCAGGTTCATTCCAATTTATATAATGAAATTCATCGATAAAATTACCATTAATATAAACCCAGGCATGATCATCTGGCGCCACACATAAAATAGCCATAGTTGGAGTACATGACGCAGAAAAAATTATAGTCGGTGGGAAAAACAAATAAAAAAATAAAATAAATAAAAATAATTTATCTGGATTTATGATTTTTATCTTTTTTTCCAGATTAATCATTTTGATACCTTCTTTCCCGTTTTCTATAATATATCTAAATATATTCTATAAGTCAAGGTAAACTTTTTTAATTAAAATATAAATATTTAAACGCTTAATAAATCTTTAAAAATATACATAAAAATTTTATTTAAAAAACATTTTATATGTTATTTTAGACAAAAAGTTACAAAAATAGTTGCTATATATATTATTAATTTAATTAAATTATTTAAATAAAAATTTTTAAATATATTATATAAATAAATGTTTAATTAATTACATAATTGATTTTGTCTTGCTTTTTACAAAATATTAATTTAATATAAAAATCATGATTTATATAATTTTATTTTTAATATTTTATATTTTTTTAATTACTCTACCACCTACTGTTTATATCGGTGATAGTGGTGAATTAATTACTTCTTCTATTGCTCTTGGCATAGGACATCCACCGGGTTATCCTTTATATATGTTAATTGGAAAAATATTTTCATGGATGCCTCTGGGTGATTTTGCATTCAGATATAATCTTTTATCTGTTGTTTTTGCATTATTAACATTTGTATTTTTATACAAAACATGTTGTTTATTTTGCAGAATTGTTTTAAAAAATTACAATGATCTTATTTTGAAGATATCCTGTTTATCTATTTCTGCCCTGTTCTGTTTATCTTATGTTTTCTGGAGTCAGGCAGGTAATGCAAAAGGTGGTATCTATATAATGTCTTATCTTGTTATGATGCTGACAATCTATTCATTCTTAAAATATCTATATTATAAAAATGAAAAATTTCTAATTTTATCTATTTATTTATCAGGATTCTTACCTGTAATACATTTTACAACTTCCGGAGTTACTGTTTTTATTATTCTGGTGTCAATTTTTATAATAAAAAACTTTTCATATAAAAAAAAATTTAATATTCTCAATCTATTTCTTATTTCATTTTTAACTCCGTATTTATATCTTTTTTTAAGAGCCGGGAATTATCCTATAGTCCACTGGCATGAGATAAATACATTGCCGGAAATTATAGGATATATAATAAGAAAACCATATGCTTTAAAGACAACTGTCCCATTTAATTTTGATATTGCAATATTCAAAATTAAAAATTATATCATTCAATTATTAAAATGTTACCATTTTATGCTTGCTTTTCTTATATGGGGTACAATTTTACTTTTTAAATATAAAAAACTATTTTTTTATTTTTTTATTTCATTTTTTATTTTTAATCTATCTGGAATAATCTTTTTTACCGGTAATTCTTTTTCACCGTTTATGCTATATGTAAATAAAAATTTTTACATTTTTATTGATATTACATTGATGATTATTGCATCTGTAGGTTTATTTAAATTTCTTTCTTCAATCAAAATAGAAGATGATACTAAAAATTTACTTTATTTTTTGCCTTTTTTTTGCGTTTTTTTACAATTATCATTAAATTTTCATTTCCATAACCATTCAAAAAAATTTCTTGCTTATGACCATGTTTTAAATATAGAGAGAATATTAAAGCCTGGCGATAAATTATTCACAGAAGAAGATTATGATGTATTCAACATACTCTATTTTAAATACATCAAAAATAAATTTAAAAAAATAGATGTTTATGATAGAAATGGTTCTTTTTTAGATACATCAATTTTTAGAGAAGCAAGAAAAGCAGATGTTAAAATACAATTTAAACCAGGTACTTTTTCACAAACACGACTTAAATATATGAAACAAAAAGTAAATGAATATTTGCAAAATCAAGCAGAATTTTCTATTTATAAAAATAATCCCAATAATACATATTATTCCACATTTACAGAATTCACAAATAAAGAACAGGAAATATATTGTATTCCATATGGTTTAATTTATAAATTACAATCCAAAAAAGAATTAATTAAAAACTCACATTATTTAATGCAATTAAATTTATTAAGATATCCTAATGAAAATTATGATTTATATTACAGGGATTTGATTGCCAGATATTTTATTCAGGCGGCAAGATATTCTGCATATTTAAAAGATACTTTATGGATGAATTATCACATTTCAAAAGCACTTGAAATTGCTCCGGAAAGTCCTGCAATTTTAAATTTAATAGCATCAATTTATTATTATGAACTTCAGGATAAAATGACTGCTATTAAATATATGGAAAATATTATGAAATTAGATCCTTATGATTTTACAACTTTGAATATACTTGTTAAGATGTGTCTTGAAGTTGATAAAAAAAGAGCTTTGAATTGGATGTGGTATTTCTATAATAAATCACAGGACATGGATATAAAAAATACCATTATTGAATATATAAACAGATTAAATGCAGAACTTAATCAATAACTTTTTTATATTTAGTCCTATTTAACCATATGATGTTTTTAATATAAAAAAAATTTTAATAAATAAGAACAATAAAATAATTGATATTATAAAAAAATAACTTCCTAATATTTTATATATAATAATATATGATCTTAAATTTGATCTATAAAATGAAACAAAATACGGAACATTAATCAAGAAAGAAATAGAAAGTAAAAAATAGAAAGACAATATAATAAAATCAGAAATTATCAACATTATAAAATTCCCATTAAAATATCTATCAATAAATAAAACAGGTATATTTTTCAGGATCCACATTGCTAAAAGAATTATTAAAAGATAAAAGTTAAAAAATTTTTTTTGAATAATATCAACTATAAGACCAATAATAACTGGAATAATATAATAAATATCTTTACAACAAAAATTAATTGTTTTAATTCCATATCCTTCTAACAAAGAAAAAGGGGGAACAATCAAAATGAAAAAAATAGGTATGAATTCTTTATTTATTATCTTTTTTTGTTCTTTTAATACTTCATTCCGGTTCAACTATTGTTGCCTCCTGTAATACTGCATCAATTGTGCCTATAATTATTTTTGACTTTACCAAAACAGGCATTTTATATTTATCCTTTGTAAGCCATATATCCACGTCACCTTTCTGTCTGAAAATTCCTTCATATTTTAAAAATGGTCTTATAACATAACAATCAAATTCTCCAGCATCAACTGTAACTTTTTCTTCTCCTAATTTTTTAACAACAATCTGATAAACCTTACACTCATCTGATGCAACGTCTATGTATAATTCTTCTTCTTTACCAGTAAAAATTGCTCTATAATAATAAAATTCTGATAAAACATCCTGCACAAAAGCAGGTATAGAACATTTATCTCCTTCTTTTTTCTTAGCATAACCTTCTTCATGGTAAAATTCCATATAACTATTGTTTCTATAAGATCCCTCCTCTAAATTTTTACTATATTTCCATGAAAAAAGGCCATAAGCATCCATATAAGAATTTATAACATCATAAACTCTATAAAATCTTTCAAAAAATGGAGAAGTTTTGGCTGTTGCTTCCAGAAAATATGCTTTTCTTTTATTTATCTCTACAAAATTTTTTACTTCAAGAATACCAAAACCAGCAGTGATCCCAAAATATTTAACAGCAAAAACAAGTTTTTCTCCTACTCCAAATGAATTGTTTTTTATTACTCTGTATTTAAAGTTTTTCTTTTTTTTATCATCTATTTTATAAGAACCTGCTAATAAAATAACCTGGCCTGGTATTATAATATATGGTTCATTTATTTTATTCTGTATGGCAATCTGTATCCACACATTTGGATTACCTGTCTGTTCTTTGGCTATTTTCCATAAAGAATCACCCCTGCGAACGATATATTTACTATATTCTATTTGATTTATTATTACTTTTTCTTTTTGTTCAGAAATTCTCTCCACTTGCTCTTTAATTATTTTTTCTTCTTTTAATTCCTTTATAAGATTTACTTTTTTTTCCGAACCTGCACAACCAATTATAAAAACAATCAATAATAAAATTATTAATTTTTTCATTTTTTCCTCTTAAGAAGTATCTGTAATCTATCAATAAAATAATCAAAATCAATCTTTTCATTTTTAAATAAAATAATTTCAGAAATATTACCTATTGGTCCCCAGCGCACAGGTATAACACCCTTTTCCGGAAAAAAAGTTAGTGTTTTTACATTCAATGCTGCAGCAATATGCATGGGACCGGTACTACCACTTATAAAAATTTTACAATTATGAATTACAGCTGCCAATTCTCTAATAGTTAGATTTTCATCCATTACAAAAATATTTTTTTTATTTTTAACTTTATCATATAAATATAAAACTTTATTTTGTTCATTTTTTCCACTTGCAATTAAAATATCTATCTCAGGAAATTTTTCTTTTATTATGTCAATTAAAAGAGCATAATTTTCAAGACACAAATTTTTAGCGGATCCTGCACCTCCAGGATAAATTATAAAATAATCAGGACTTATTCCTTTTACTTTCAAATATTTTTTTGCCTCATTCATCTCTTCATCTGTTAAATAAAAAAATAACCTTTCTGCCTTTTTCACACCTATAATATCCTCTGCAAGTTTTAAATTATAATCTGCTTCATGCATTTGATTATATCTGCGATGTATTTTAACTCTTCTGTTAAATAAAAAAGAATACCATCTATATGCAGTTCCTACCCTGTATTTTACACCCGATAAAAATAACAATAAAGCAATGGAAAATCTAGGATATATGATATAAGCTTTTGTAAAATTTTTTGATGAGATTATATTTATTAAATTATCAGAAGGGAACTCAATAATTTCATCAACATCAGGATTATTTAATAAAACATATTTTGAATTTGGAGATGCGAGTACAGCAATAAAACTACTTTTCATAATATTTTTTATTTCTTTTATCAAAGGGGTGATAAGAAGAAGATCACCTATACCATCTGTTCTGCATAATAATATTTTTTCCATGACTTATTTGTATTTTTCAACTATGGTTTTTATAAGATCTCTAGTTGAATGTCTTTTTTTATCTCCAACAATAATAATCTTAATGCCATATTTTTTTGCAATTTCCTTCTCAGGCACTGTATCTTTTGTATAATCAGTTCCTTTGGCATGATATGTGGGTCTTAATAATGTAAGTGTTTTTCTAACATCTTTTTCGCTAAAGATTGTTACATAATCAACAAAACAAAATGAAGAAAGTATAAAAGCCCTGTCTTTCTGATTTATTATTGGTCTTCCTTTACCTTTGATTTTTCTTACTGATTTGTCAGAATTCAAACCAACAATTAAAATATCCCCCTTTTTCTTAGCAGCTTTTAAAAATCTAATATGGCCAACATGAATAATATCAAAACATCCATTTGCAAAGACAATTTTTTTACCTTTACTTTTTAATTTTTCAATTATTTTCTTTAACTTTTTTCTTTCTATTATTTTACGCATTTTTCAATGCCTTTTTCAATTCATCGGAAGTCACTGTTGCAACGCCTCTTTTCATTACAACAAGTCCTCCGCCAATATTAGCAAGATAAGCAGCATCTTTAAGAGATGAACCACAAGCAAGTGCAAGTGATATAATAGAAGCCACAGTATCACCTGCACCTGAAACATCAACTATCTCTTCTGATCCAAAAGCAGGTATTTTTATTATCTTTTTATTTTCATAAATCATCATTCCTTTTGAACCACGAGTTACGACCATTCCTTTTGCTTTTATTAAATTGGTTAATTTTTTTATTATAACTTCCACATCTTTTTCTTCATAACTCTCTATATCAACAAGCGGTCCTGCTTCTGTTTCATTTGGTGTGCCTGTTGTGATATACTTAAATTTTTTTAATGCATATCTTGAATCAACAACCACTTTATAACCTTCCTTTGCATAGTTACTAATAATAGAAATAATCTTATCTGTTAACAATGGTCCGCCATAATCAGAAACAAGTAAACAATCTGTTTTTTTTATAAATTCTTTTAAATTATTAATAATAGTATTTTCTGTCTCCTTTGATATACTTTTTGCGCCAACCCTGTCAATACGAACTATTTGTTGTTTTACTGTATGCACACTGCCCGCCATTATTCTTGTTTTAACTGGCACATTGAAATTTTTATCTCTTATTATTGTATCAAGATTTATTTTTTTACTTTTTAATAAATTTAACATAATTTTGGAATGCACATCATAACCACATACAGAAATTGCTATCGGTATTGCTCCTAAATCTTTTATATTCATAACTGGATTTGCGCCACCACCTGCAAGATACGTACTGTGATTATATTTTAATATTAGAACTGGCGCTTCCCTTGATATCCTCTCAGTCTCTCCATAAACATATTCATCTAAAATGAAATCACCAAGGACTAATATCTTTTTTTCTTTAAATCTATTTATTAGGTTTAAATATTTTTCCATTTATTTCCTCCATTATTTTTTATGATCCATCGGGCACCATACAAAAAATCCTTTGCTATATAATCTGGAATTATATTTTCTTTTTTTATCAAAGTTTTCTGCCATCTTCCAAAACCGGTTAAAACAAGTATGCCTTTCATTCCAGAGTTATGACCCAATTTTACATCTGTAAGTTTATCTCCGATTGTATAACTTTTATGTAAATCTATATTAAACCTTTTTTTAGCTTTTTGTATCATACCTGTTGCCGGTTTTCTACATTTACAATTTTTTTTGTATTTTTTTATTTTTGCTTTCTTATGGTGTGGACAATAATAATATGCATCTATTTTCAATCCATATTTTTTTAATTTTTTTGCTATAAAACGATGCGATTCTTTAACAAAACTTTCAGGAAAATATCCATAAGCTACCCCTGCCTGATTGGTAACAACTATTATTTTGTATTTATATTGTTTTAAAAGTTTCAATGCTTTTATACTGTTTTTATAAAATTTAATATTTTTTAATGTATTTAGATATCCCATCTCTTTTATTAAACAACCATCTCTATCTATAAATACTGCTTTTGTATTATATTTCTTGTTCATCATCTAATTTAAATTGCATATCATATAATTTTTTATAAAGTCCATTATTCTGATATAAACTATTATGAGTTCCCTCTTCAACTATTCTACCTTTATCAATAACAATGATATAATCTGCATTTCTGACTGTTGACAATCTGTGTGCTATGACAAAAGTTGTTCTGTTTTTCATTAGATTATTAATAGCTTCCTGCACAAGCACCTCTGATTCAGTATCTAAAGAAGATGTAGCCTCATCCAGTATCAATATCGGCGGATTACGCAATATTGCTCTTGCAATTGCTATTCTCTGTCTCTGACCACCTGACAGTTTCACCCCTCTATCTCCAATCAATGTATTATATCCATTTTCCTGTTTTATGATAAAATTATGCGCATTCGCAGCCATAGCTGCCTCAATAATTTTTGTTTCTTCAATTTCTGGATGACCATATGCGATATTATTTCTTATGGTATCATTAAATAATATAACATCCTGTGTTACAATCCCTATGAGTTTTCTTAAAGAACTCAATTTTATTTTTTTTATGTTAATATCATCAATTAGTATTTCACCGCTATCAACATCATAAAAACGAGCAAGTAAATCTGCAATTGTTGTTTTGCCAGCGCCAGAAGGTCCTATAACCGCAAAAATTTGTCCTTTTTTTATTTTAAAATTTATGGAAAATAAAACCTGCTCATTTTTATTATAAGAAAAACAGACATTTTTAAATTCAACCATATTATTAAAATCATTTTTTTCAACTGCATCTGGTTCATCAACTATATCAGGTTTTATATCAAGTATCTGAAAAACACGTTCTGCAGATGCAAGCGCAACCTGAATTGTATTATTCATGTCATTTAATTTCTTTGCTTGCGGATAAAGCCCTGTAATTGCTGCGATAAACGCAAAAAATGTCCCTGTTGTAAGCGTTCCTGCTATTACAGCTTTGCCTGCAAGTAAAACAATTACAGCAATACCAATCGCTCCTATTGTTTCCATAATTGGCGAAGCCATTGCAACTGTTCTAACTGCTTTCATATCGTATACAAAATATTTCCACAAATCATCATTAAACCTATTTCGTTCGTATTCTTCCATACCAAATGCCTTTACAACTCTTATCCCATTAAAACTTTCATTTAAAACAGAAGTGATATCTCCCATTTTTTGCTGTAAACCAATTGCTGCCATTTTCATTCTTTTACCAAATTTAACTATAGGATAAACAGCTATTGGGAAAATAACAATAGCAATTAAAGCAAGTTTCCAGTTTAAATAAAACATCATAATTACAATTCCTAAGATATTTAAAACAGCACCAATAATATTTCCTAGAACATTTGATAAAGCGCCATGCAAAGAGTTCACATCATTTGTAATACGTGAAATTAAAGTTCCAATTTTTTGATTATTAAAAAATCTCATTGATAAATCCATAATATGACAATAAAGTTTATATCTAATATCAAGTATAACCCTATTGCCAATCCAGTTTATCAAATAATGTTGGCTGAACATAAAAATTCCTTTTAATGCATAAATAATAACAATAGCCAGTGGCAATATTGTTATATACTTAACCGCTTCCTGTTTATCAGGATTTGCAAGAATTTTATCTATCACGGGTTTTATAATATAAAAAGAAAGTGCAGTGAGCACTGCAGTCATGATCATAACAAAAAATGTAATTATTATTCTTTTAATATATGGTTTTACATACTGCAAAAGACGAAAATAAGTTTGCATGAAAATACTTTCCTTTCTTATATAAATAAAAACAGATTTTTTATATTTTAATGTATTTCTTTTGTTAAATCAAGGTAATATATAGTATTATTGTGGAAAAGTACAGGCACATGATGGTACAGCAAAAATAGTATAAAAAATTGCCTTATTAATGGCAATCTTTAAAAATATTTAAAAAATGTGGTGTTTACTACATATAATTTATTATATGACATAAGAAAAAAATGCTTGAATACTATCAAAATATAAAATAATTACGAAAAATGTTTGAAAAATGTTTGGCTTCTGCTATTTTTTGCTTTAAAAATTGTTTTAGTGGTATAAAAATACATCTTAACAGAGATTTTAAAAATGAAATTGAATCTTTAGACCTTATTGATATTCTCCCTCATTATCCTAATGCTAACTCCGATTTTGAATCTTCTCTCAATTAATTGAAGATGTGTTTTATTCTAAATAAACTTGTTTTATAATTTTACAAGAAAAAATTCTTACAAAGGTTTTAAAATCTCCATCTGATATATTATTTAAACACAACTAATCATACGATATCGCTTTATTCAACATATTATCATTGATAGATTATATAGACAAAATTTCTTTTGTAAATATAATTACTGTTCTGTTTTATGTTAAAATGCCATATGCTGAATGTCAAATTCCGAATGAAAAAATTTTGATTTTTCAAATTAAAATCTTTAAAAAAAATAAAGAGATGAAAATTAATAAATTTAAATATTTATTAAATTATAATAATTTAAATATGAATCTTTACTGAACAATTTTTATTAAACATCAATAGTAAACATATTTAACGAATATTATTACTTAGTTATATATATCTTTCCTTTATATTTATTTTCACCTATTTCAATTATGTAATAATATATACCTGGAGCTACTAATTGCCCCTGCATATTTTTACAATCCCATTCTATTTTTCCATACGCTCCTATTTTTTCATAAACTTTAAATGTTGCAACATTATATATTCTAATATTCGCATAACCAGGTAATTCAAATTTTATTGTTCCTCTTATTGCTTTATCTCTATTGCATGGATTAGGATAAATTCTTAAAACTGGATATGGCGTTGGGGTAACTGTGGGAGTAATTGTTATTGTTGGAGAAATACTTGCTGTACCTGTAATAGAAGGAGTAATAGTTATTGTGTATGTTTGAGTTATTGTGCCTGTCCTTGTAATTGTGGGAGTTATTGTTATTGTTGGGGAATTTGTCCACGTCATAGTACTTGTCATTGTTCGCGTTGGTGATGCTGTCGGTGTATCTGTGAAACTGGGCGTACCTGTTGGTGTATTTGTTGGTGAAACAGTCCATGTTCTTGTTATTGTCCAAGTTTGTGTAATTGATGGGGTACCTGTTGCAGTATATGGTGGTGAATTTGTCCATGTCGGAGATATTGTGAATGTCTGAGTGATTGTGGGTGTATCTGAATATGTCGGTGTATTTGAATA
>JAOAIN010000112.1 GCA_026414685.1 Candidatus Goldiibacteriota bacterium | reverse complement strand
TAATGAAGCTATACAAATATACTCAAAAATAAAACAAATTTATCCTGATACCGACTGGGCACGTATTTCTATTCTTATGATAGCTCGTTCTCTTGAAAAGTTAGGAAAAATTGACGATGCAATAGATGAATATAAAATACTTATTACTAGGCATAAAAATACGGATTATGCTGAGGAGGCATTTTTTGCTATTGCACGGCTCCTCTCATCTAAAGAAGATATAGATAAAGCAATAAAAGTATATGAATCATATTTAAGAAATTATCCACGTGGTCAGTATAATTCCATGGCATTATTTAATATTGCCTCATTATATAAGGAAAAAAAAAGATATAATGAAGCAATAGAGAAATATAATGAAATACTCAACAATTATCCAAATGATACCTGGTTTTATAATTGGGCTGCAATAAATACTGGTCATATATATATGATAAAAGGCAATTACGATGCTGCTATTGAAAGTTATCAACGAGTTTTAAATATTGAAGATAATAAATTCTTGTATACATTGTCACTTTTATATAAGGGCGAAGCATATATTGAAAAAGGTGATTATAAAACAGCTGTGACCATATTTGAAAAAATATTAAAAACCACTTCATATTTTTCAGAAGAAGCATTATATGGTCTTGCAAAGGCATATTATAAATCAAATATGTATGAAATGGCACGAGAAACTTTAGAGACATTACTGCAGTTATATCCAAATACAATATGGAAAAATGAAGCTAATATTAAATTAAAAAATATAAAGCAAAAGCTTGAAAAAAAATAAAATTTTATAAATAATCAAATAAATATTTTAACCATTGAGGGATTTATAATGTCTGATTTAACTCCGATGATGAAACAATATTTGGACATTAAAAAGAAATATTCTGATACAATAATTTTTTTTCGTCTGGGTGATTTTTATGAAATGTTTAATGAAGATGCAAAGATAGCATCCCGTGTCCTACAAATTGCCCTCACATCACGCACAGCTGGTGAAGGCAGGCAATTAAAAATGCCAATGTGTGGTGTTCCTTTTCATGCAGCAAATTCTTATATAATGAAACTCATAAACGCTGGTTATAAAGTTGCAATATGTGAGCAAATGGAAGATCCTCAGACAGCAAAAGGTCTTGTGAAAAGAGAAATAGTCAGGATAATCACACCTGGGACCATAATAGAAGAAGATAATTTAAATAAAAAAGTAAACAATTATTTACTGTCATTTTATATTGAAGAAAAATCAATAGGAATATCATATATAGATATTTCCACAGGAGAATTCATAACACGTGAATTCCATTCAATTGATAATTTTGATAAACTTGTTGATATTGTTATTAATATTAATCCGATTGAAATTTTACTTCCTGAATCATATAAGGAAAATAAAGTTTATCAGAAAAATATCATAGAACGGCTCAAACTTGAAATAGAAAAATTATATGTGAATTATTATAGCGATTGGAATTTTCAGTATGATGTTGCAATTAATAAAATAAAAGAACATTTTAAAATATTAACACCTGAATCTTTTGGTATCAAAGAAAAATCAATTTCACTTATTCCTGCAGGTGCTTTACTTATATATGTTTATGACACACAGAAAACAGTCCTATATCATATAAATAAAATAACAGATTATAAATCAGATAGATTTATGATGCTTGATTCTGTTACTATTAAAAATCTTGAAATTCTTGATTCAGAACAAAAAGGCTCATACTTATCACTTATAAATGTTATTGATTATACAAATACAGGCATGGGTAGCAGAGAACTCAGAAAATGGCTCAAACAACCACTTTTAGATATAAATTCTATAAAAACAAGGCAGGAGATTGTTCAATATTTCATTAACTTTTCTGATGTTAAAGATAATATTATTGATTTACTCAAAGATATGGCAGATATAGAAAGGATAACTGGTAAATTGGGCAGTTCAAATGTAAATGGCAGAGATTTAGTATCACTTAAAAATTCAATAGGGTTGTTTGAAAAGATTGATAATATAATTAATGGAACAGAAAATGAATTACTTATTAAAAATTTTAAATTATCAAATAATAAATTAATTGAAATTTACAAAATAATAGATGAAGCCATAGAAGATGATCCACCAATAACGATTAAAGAAGGCGACCTGATAAAGCCATCTTATAATGAAGAATTAAAAAAATTAAAAGACATATCAAAAAATAGCAAGGAATGGTTATCATCTCTGCAGGAAAATGAAAGAAAAAGAACAGGAATCAATTCATTGAAAGTTGGTTACACTTCTGTTTTTGGATATTACATAGAAGTTTCAAAGGCAAACCTTTCAAATGTTCCAAAGGATTATATAAGAAAACAGACACTTGTTAATGCAGAGAGATTTATAACTCCAGAATTAAAAGAATATGAGGCAACAATTCTTGGAGCAGAAGAAAGAATAAAAAATTTAGAGTATGAAATATTTGTTTCAATAAGAAATAAACTTCTTGATTATATAATTTATCTTCAAGATGTTTCAAAAAAAATATCAGAACTTGATTGTCTATTATCACTTGCTGAAGCTGCAATAAAGAATAATTATGTAAGACCAGAAATCACAGATGATGGAGTCATTTCAATAAAAGACGGACGACATCCTGTAGTAGAAAAATCTCTGGGATACAATGAATTCATACCAAATGATACCGAGCTTGATACAAAAGAAAATATTATAATGATGATAACTGGACCTAATATGGCAGGCAAGTCAACCTATATGCGACAGGTAGGTCTTATAGTTATAATGGCTCAGATTGGTTCGTTTGTACCAGCTACTTCTGCTAAAATATCTATTGTAGATAGAGTATTTACACGTGTTGGGGCAGCTGATTATCTTGCAAGGGGGCAGTCAACTTTCATGGTTGAAATGATAGAGACTGCAAATATAATAAATAATGCAACAAAGGATTCACTCATAATACTTGATGAAGTTGGCAGAGGAACATCAACTTTTGATGGAATTTCTATTGCATGGGCAATAACAGAATACATTCATAATAGAATTAAGGCAAAGACATTATTTGCCACACATTATTATGAATTAACTGAAATTGCCGATATATTACCCTGTGTAAAAAATTATAATATACAGGTTAAAGAATGGGGAGATAAAATTATTTTTTTAAGAAAAATAGTAAAGGGGGCTGCAGATAAAAGCTATGGTATACATGTTGCACAATTAGCAGGACTCCCACAGGAAATACTGGATAAAGCATATGTAATATTGAAATCGCTGGAAGATGCAAATTATAATAAAAACGGCAAAACAAAAATAGGCGCCATTTCTTCTGAAAATCACAACGATAACCAAATGAGCTTGTTTGATGTGGAAAATGAAAAGATAAAAAAGGAGTTGAAAGAAATTGATATAAATAAAATCTCTCCCTTTGACGCCCTTGCTAAGTTAAAGGAATTGAAAGATAAGTATAATTTATAAATTAAAAAATTTTTCTACTTTTTCTTTTAATTATCTATACATATTTTATAAATAAACGATATTAAATTATAATTATAAAATAATTTAAATTTTTTTATATATTTTTTTGAATAAACATGATAAATTTAATTTAAATGTTCTTGAAAAAACAGTATTAAATAAAAATTCAAATATTTGAAAATAATTATATTAATTTTATAAATTTAATAGGAGGCATATGTGAAAAATTTTATAATTATTATCTTATTAATTATATTATTGAATAGTATAATAAATTCCTGTGCTAAAAAAGAAGAACCTACAAAACCTAATCTACAAAAGACTCCAATAACAATATTGTCATCTAAGCTTGCAGCTGGTTGGAGTCATAGTATGGTAATAAAAACAAACGGAGCACTTTGGGTAGCAGGGAATAATGGTAATGGTCAATTGGGGACTGGTGATTATGAACAGAGATCTACCTGGACAAATATAACATCAATAGAAAAATCAAATGCAATTGCATCAGGCGCATATCATAGTATAAAAACAATGCCAGATGGTACATTATGGGTCACTGGAAATAATGGTTATGGACAATTAGGTATAGGACAAGATATAGAGAAGTATACTTGGACACACGTAACAGAAATTACAAATGTAAGTGCTGTAGCAACTGATTATTTACATAGTTTGCTAATAACATCAGATAGGACTTTATGGGTTACAGGATTTAATAACTTTGGCCAATTAGGGTTAGGAAATAATATTGATATTAATACATGGACTCAGGTAACAGGAATGGCGAATGTAAGTGCAATATCAGCAGGTTATTATCATAGTTTAGCATTGAAAACAGACGGTACATTGTGGGTAACTGGAAATAATACTTATGGACAATTAGGATTAGGCGATAATGTTAACAGGGATACTTGGACACAAGTCCAGGGAATGACTGATGTTAGTGTAATATCATCGGGTTGGAATCATAGTTTGTTAATAAAAACAGATGGGACACTTTGGGTAACTGGATTTAATGCTAATTTTCAATTAGGATTAGGAGATGATATAGACAGGAATACATGGACGCAGGTTACAGAAATGGCAAATATAGCTGCAATAGAAGCAGGTGTATATCATAGTTTAGCATTAAAGAAAGACGGGACATTGTGGGTTGTAGGAAGAAATAATGAAGGGCAATTAGGATTAGGAGAAGATATTAAACAAAAGAGTACATGGACGCAGGTGACAGGATTGGCAAATATATGTGCAATATCAGCTGGTTATTATTATAGTTTAGCACTAGAGACAAATGGGACATTATGGGTTACTGGTGATAATGGTAATTATCAATTAGGGCTAGGAGATACAATGCAAAGGAATACTTGGACACAAGTCTCTGAATAGTAATATTATTTTTGATTTAAAAATAAATTAATAATTTGCAATTTAAAAATTGAAACAAAGCATATAATATAAATTTATTATTTTTTAAAAAATAAATATAAAATTAATTCAAGATTTTTTATATATTATTATATTTAAATACATTTATAAACCAAAATTTGTGTAATAATTACTGCCGGATAAATAGAAATTATTTACCCGGCAGTTTGGGAAAAGCAGTTACTACATCAAAGAGCAAGGTATATTTTAGTCAAAATCATATCTAGTTTATTTGCCAGTTTTTTGCTCTCTTTTTTTTCAAAATTTGTAAATGCTTTTGTTTTCTTTAATAACTCAATATGCTCGCGACCGAGTTGCGTTCCTTCGTAATTGTCTGTGTCTTTTAATTCCTGTGTTTTTTCTTTTCCTTTTTTCATTTTAGCCCTCCTTGTTTTTTAAATTTTAATTTCAATAATTTTTCAATATGATAAGCATGGATTTTATTTGGTAGATTTCTATTATTAAACCATCTATTAACAGTGCAGAAGGCAACATTTAACTCCTTTGCCAATTTTTGCTGAGAAATTCTGTTTTCTAATCTATAAATTTCAAGAATTTTAATTTTTTTCTTCATATATAGCAAATTATAGCAAATTATAGCATTTTTGTCAATAGCTTTTTTAACAAAAATTATTTTATTTTTATTATTATTTATGTTAATATTTATTAAATGATAAATGGAGAATATTAAAAATGAATAATAAAATCAATTACTTTTATAATATTAAAAAAGAAGCTGAAAATAAAAAAATACTTTTCCGTATTGGCTACAAAAGCGGTATTACAAAAATATCAAAAAAAGATGAAAAAGAAATTAATTTAATGATAAAAAAATCAAAAAATTTATGTTCTTTAAAAGGGGCCTATTCAAGATTTAAAATATTTAAAAATAAAGATAAGATTTTTTTTAATAAAAAAATTTTCATTAAAAGTAAGAATTTATCTAAATTGCTAATTGATTCAGATGAAGTTGTTTTAATGGCCGCAACCGTTGGACAGGAGATTATAAATGAAAGAGATAAACAGATGAAAAATGGCGATCCAGTATATAGCATCATTTTAGATGCAACCGCTTCAGAAACCGCTGATGCAGGGCTTGACTGGATACAGGATTTTTTAAATACAATTCTTGCAAAAAATGGTATGCAATTAACTAGAAGATACAGTCCAGGTTATGGTGATCTTGATATATCAGTTCAAAAAATTATTTATAAAAAACTTGATCTAAAAAAGATTGGTATTCGTATAACAAAAAAATATTTACTTATTCCTGAAAAATCAGTTCTTGCAATAGCCGGAATAATAAAAACAGAAAATTAGAAATTGAGTAAGGATATATTTATTAAATAAATGTTGAGAAAGGTTTAAAACCTGTTTTTGATAAAATAAAAAAACAAAATGGATAGAAAAAAATTTATAAAATTAATAAAAAATGAAAAAGTGATACTCCTTGATGGGTCTTCGGGTGTTGCACTTCAAAAAGCAGGCATGCCAAAAGGAGTATGCCCTGAAAAATGGGCGATTGATAATTCACATCATTTAATAAAATTACAACAAGATTATATAAATGCAGGATCAAAAATTATTTATACTTTTACATTCGGGGCTAACCGTATTAAATTATCTGAATTTAATCTTGAAAAAGAAGTTATAACAATAAACAAAAAACTTGTAAAAATTTCAAAAAGTATAGCAGGAAATAAAATACTCATAGCAGGAGACATTGGACCTACTGGTAAATTTCCACAGCCAACAGGAGATATGGATTTTAATGAATGTGTTGAAATATTTAAAGAACAGGCAAAAGGTCTACTAGCAGGTGGTGTGGATTTATTTGTTATAGAAACAATGATTGATATTCAAGAAGCACGAGCGGCTCTTATTGCCTGTAAAGAATTGTGTAATTTGCCAGTTATTGTGAGTATGACTTTTGATAAAAATAAAAGAACATTAACTGGCACAACTCCAGAAGCAGCAATTATAACATTACAGGCTCTCGGTGCAGATGTTATTGGTGTAAATTGCTCAACAGGTCCAAAGGAAATGATAGAAGTTGTAAAAGCAATGAAACCATATGCAAAAGTCCCACTAATTGCAAAACCAAATGCCGGACTTCCACGGCTTCTAAATAATCAAACAGTATTTGATATGTCAGCAAGAGAATTTGCATTATATACAAAGGATTTAATAAAAGCAGGTGCAAATCTAATAGGTGGATGCTGTGGAACAACTCCTGAATATATTTCTTTAATGAAAAAAAATATTATAAAACCAAAATTAAAATTAAAAAAAGAAATACCATCTGCATTATCCAGCTATCAAAAGATTATTGAAATAGGAAAAGAATTTATTCTTGTAGGAGAAAGAATAAACCCAACAGGTAAAAAAAATTTGCAAGAAGAATTAAAAAAAGGGGTGACAAATGAAATAAGAAATTTAGCTTTTGAGCAGGTAGAAAGAGGTGCATCCATTTTGGATGTGAATGTTGGGATGCCTGGAATAGATGAAAAGGAAACAATGAAAAAAGTTATTAATTTATTGAGCACTGCTGTTGATATTCCTATATGTGTTGATTCATCTTCACCAGAAGTAATAGAGCAGGCACTAAGAATATATCCAGGGAGAGTACTTATTAATTCAATCTCAGGAGAATCAAAAAAACTAAAAAAATTATTACCAATCGCATCTAAATATGGAGCCATGTTTATATTATTACCACTTGATGATAGAGGTGTGCCTGAAACAGCATTAAATAGACAAAAAATTATTAAAAAAGTTATAAAACTTGCTAAAAAATTTGGTTTTGCTAAAAATGATATAATAATTGACGGGCTTGTAATGACCGTCTCTTCAAAACCAGATGCACCAAAAGAAACTTTAAAATTAATAAAATGGGCAAAGAAAAATGGTTTTAATTCAATTATAGGGCTTTCAAATGTATCCTTTGGTTTGCCACAGAGGCACATAATTAATTCTACATTTTTAAATATGGCAAAAAAAGCAGGACTTAATTTTGTCATTGCAAATCCGTCTTATGATTTTAATATAATAAATAAAGATGCAATTAATTTATTATTAGGTAAGGATAAAAATTGTAAAAAATGGATAGAAAGATATACTATTACCGCAGAAGATAAAAAAATACATACTAAATCTACTAAATCGAAAACTATTTATGATGCAGTTTTAAATGGAGAAAAGGAAATTATAGGTGAATTGATAAATTCAACACTTATAAAAGGTGTAAAACCACAGAATATAGTAGATGATATGCTTATACCAGCAATTAACCATGTTGGCGAACTATATGATAAAAAAATATATTTTCTACCACAATTAATAGCAAGCGCTGATACAATGAAAAAGGCATTTTCAATACTTGAGCCACTGTTACTTAAAAGTAATATTAAAAAACAAGAAAATAATATTGTGCTTGCAACAGTAAAAGGCGATATCCATGATATTGGCAAAAATATAGTTGCACTCATGCTTAAAAATTATGGATATAATGTCTATGATCTTGGAAAAGATGTTGATTCAAAAATAATAATTTCAAAAGCAAGGCAGTTAAATGCAAAAATAATTGGTTTATCAGCACTTATGACAACAACAATGGTTGAAATGAAAACAGTGATTGAACTTGCAAAAAAGGAAAAATTGCAGAGTAAAATAATAATAGGTGGAGCAGTAATCACAGAATCCTTTGCAAATGAAATAGGTGCGGATGGTTATGCCAAAGATGCTTATGAAGCGGTAAAACTTGTTGATAAAATTTTAAATAATAAAAGATGAAATTAAAATTATTTTTATTATTCAATCTAATTTATTTTATTACTTTCATAAATGCTTATCTTTCAACCTATGAAGCAGCAAATCACATAGGTAAAGTGGATGAGGTATGTGGTTTTTGTGTTTCAATAACTTATGAAAAGGATAAAAAGGGTAACCCTGTTGTTCTTGATTTTGAAAAAAAATATCCAGAGCACGTATTTTCAGCGATAATTTATGAATATAATTTAAAAAAATTTAATAAACCACTTGATGAAATGTTTCTTAAAAAACCAGTATGTGTTAAAGGCGAAATTAATGCTATAAAAGGTATACCTTTTATAATTATTTCAGAACCAGCACAAATCAGAGTTATGGAAAGGTATAAAGTTGATTCTGATGAAATATATCTATGGAAACAATGCAGGGACTATCATAATACATGGTTTAAAAGTAAAGATAGAATAAAACTTAAAATTTTATTAAAAGCTTTAGGATATGATATAGATGAAAAAAGTGATGTATGGGATATTGAAACACACAGAGCAGTTATTGATTTTCAGAAAAAAAATAAACTCCCTGTAGATGGACTGGTGAAAAGAAAAGTATTATTTGAAATGGAAAACATCATAAACAAAAGCAAAAATCTTGATTACAGGCAGAAAAATGATTTATATTATATTATTCAGTCATTGTTAAAAAGAAAAATTTAAATTATTTTTTAATTTTATTCCAAAAATAATTAATAAATTGAAATAATTTTTCTTCAATATATATTGTATTTTTTTCATCTAATTTTAGTTCCATAAATTCATTTAATAGTGCTATAATATTATTATATAAATCTTCTATTATTATCTCGCTATCAATATTTTTAATTAAATTATTACTTTGTAAAATTAAAATAATATTTTTAAAATATTTTTTAAAATATAATTTACTAGTAATAAATTTATTTTTAATAAAAATATCTGAATTAAAACTTTCTATATTTATAATCCTCCAAATTTTTAAAAAATTTAAATCATTAAAAATTTTCATAAGTGTAATTATTGAATTTTGTAAAAATAAATAACCATTTTTATTTTCTTTCAATACAAGTTTTTGTTGTAAAACATCATTAGCAATATTTATTATTAAATCCAATAGACTTTTTTTATTTTTAAAGTAATAATAAAAAGTACTTTCTTTTATATTAGTTTTTTTAGTAATTTTTCTTATAGAAATACCATTATATCCATATTTACTCATCAAATCTATAATATTTATTATTAATTTATTTTTAGTTATAATATAATTTCTCATAACTTTATTTTATCTAACATTTGTTAGATAATCAATATTTTTTTATTGACATAATTATAATTAAGATGTATATAATTATAAAATTTAAGTGAAAAAATTCACAAAGGAGATTGACATGACATTACAAAAAGAAGAAGTAAAATTACCTCAAGAGTTGTTAGATTTTATTAAAAATAATAAAGATAAAAAAGGATATGAAATAATGATTTTACATAAAGTACAGGAATTATATGGCTATGTTCCTAGAAAAGTTGCAATGGAGTTATCAAGAAAAATAAACATACCATTAGCTAAAATATATGGAGTAATTACTTTTTATCACATATTTAAATTAAATAAGCCAGGAAAATATAAAATTCAAGTATGTATGGGAACTGCATGTTATTTAAAAGGTGGTCAAGATATTCTCGGTGAAATTGAAAATATATTAGGAACTGGTGTTAATACAACTACAGAAGATGGTTTGTTTTCTATTGAAATTGTTAGATGTATTGGATGTTGTGGAATAGCGCCGGCTATGATGATTAATGATAAAGTTTATGGAAATCTAAAAAAAGAACAATTAATAGAAATATTAGGAGAATATACTAAATTAGAAGGAAAGGAAATGAAGAATGACAAAAATTAATAAAGAACAACTAAAAAATATGAGAGATTTAATTAAAACAATCAATAAAAATGAAATTTTAGTTAGTATGGGAACATGTGGTATAGCAGCAGGTGGAGATAAAATATATGAAATTTTAAAGCAAGAGATAAAAGAAAGAGATTTAGAAAATATAATATCGGTAAAAAAGACAGGATGTTTGGGTTTGTGTTTTTGTGAACCAAATTTAATTATTAGGTTGCAAGGTCTACCAGAAATAGCATATGGTTTTTTAAATGATGAAATAGCATATAAAATTATTACTGAACATATTATGAAAAAAAGTATAATTGATGATTATGTTATATTTTTGCCTTCTATTGATTTATTTGGTAATAATAAGAATCATATAGAAAATGGTTTGAAATATGTATTTGTTTGGGAGCCAGATAAAAAGAAAAATTTATATAATACTTTAATTAAAAGAATCACAAGTAAAAATCTTGAAAATAAAATTAAGGTATTTTCAACAAAATATATAGGTATCACTAACAAAAATCCTATACTAAAAGTTTTACCAGATAATATTTTTTATACTAATTTCAATGAAGATGATCTTGATAAAATTATTGAAAATCATTTTATAAAAAATAATCCAATGAATACTTTTATGTTATTAAAAGAAAATAAATATATAAACATAAAAGAAAATGATAAACAACATAAACAAATAAGATTAGTTTTAAGAAATAGTGGCTATGTAGATCCAGAAAATATTAATGATTATATAAGTAGAGATGGTTTTACAGCACTTGAAAAAGTTTTATTCGAAATGTCTCCAGATAAAGTAATAGAAGAAGTTAAGAAATCTGGTTTAAGAGGTAGAGGGGGTGCTGGATTTTCAACTGGTTTAAAATGGGAAATAACGAAAAATGTTCAATCAGATATAAAATATGTAATTTGTAACGCTGATGAAGGCGATCCTGGTGCATACATGGATAGGAGTGTACTAGAAGGAGATCCATTTAGTGTTTTAGAAGGTATGGCAATTTGTGGATATGCAATTGGTTCTAATAAAGGCTATATTTATGTAAGAGCAGAATATCCTTTGGCAATCAAGAGGCTTCAGATGGCTATTGATAAATCTAAAGAATATGGTTTATTAGGTAATAATATTTTAGGCACAGATTTTTCATTTGATATTGAAATAAGATTAGGTGCTGGTGCATTTGTATGTGGAGAAGAAACTGCATTAATAGCATCTGTTGAAGGAAAACGAGGGATGCCAAAGCCAAGACCACCATATCCAGCTGTTGAAGGATTATGGTTTAAACCAACAGTTATTAATAACGTAGAAACTTGGGCTAATATACCGGTGATAATAAATAAAGGTTCAGATTGGTTTGCATCAATAGGGACTAATTCATCAAAAGGGACAAAAGTTTTTGCAATAACTGGGAAAATAAAAAATCCAGGTTTAATAGAAGTCCCTATGGGAACTTCTGTAAAAGAAATAATTTATGAAATTAGTGGGGGTATTTTAAATAATAAAAAATTCAAAGCTGCACAAACTGGAGGTCCATCAGGCGGAGTGATTCCTGATGAACATATTGATACCCCAATTGATTATGAAAGTTTACAAAAAATTGGCTCAATGATGGGGTCAGGCGGTATGATAATTATGGATGAAGATGACTGTATGATTGATGTTGCTAAATTTTATGTTCAATTTACAGTTGATGAATCATGTGGTAAATGTGCTCCATGTAGAATTGGCGGCAAACAAATGTTAGAAACTTTAAAACTAATTTCGAGTGGAAAAGCAGAAGAAAGTGATATAGATAGATTAAAAAGAATTGCATTTGCAATGAATAAAGCTTCTTTATGTGGCCTTGGACAGAGTGCTCCTAATCCGGTTATATCAACTTTAAAATATTTTGAATATGAATATATAGAACATATAAGAGATAGAAAATGTAAAACAGGTAAATGTAGAGACTTAATTACATATGTTATAAATCCAGAAAAATGCATTGGCTGTGGTGCTTGTGCTTTAAGGTGTCCTGTTACAGCCATATCTGGTGAAAAGCGTAAACCACATAATATAGATCAATTAAAATGTATTAAATGTGGTGAATGTTTTATCACATGCAAATTTGGTGCAATTAATAAAACATAATTAAGGAGAGTTACATGGAAACAAATGAGAAAAGAAAAATAAAAATTTTAATTAATAAAAAAGAAATAGAAGTTGAAGAAAATTTAACTATACTTGATGCAGCAAGACATGCACATATAAAAATTCCAACTTTATGTAAACACGAAGATTTACATGCAACAGGTGCTTGTGGAATATGTGTTGTAAAAGTTGAAGGTATGAAGAAAATGGTCAGAGCATGTACAACACCAATTCAGGAAGGTATGTCCATAATAACTCATGATGCTGAATTACATGAAGTCAGAAAAAATGTAATTGAATTAATATTATCAAGACATCCCAATGAATGTTTAACTTGTTTGCGTAATGGTAGTTGCGAATTACAAAAGTTTGCTGAAGAATTTGGTATTAGAGAAAAATTTTTTATGCCAATATTAATTGAAAAGCCAAAAGATTTGTCAACAAAAGCTTTGGTTGTTGATGCAAAAAAATGTATTAGTTGCGGTAGATGTGCAGATGTATGTCAAAATATTCAAGAGGTTTGGGCAATTGAATTTATAAATCGCGGATTTGATATGCGTATTGCACCAGCTGGTGATATATTACTTGCAGATAGCCCTTGTATTAAATGTGGACAATGTTCAGCTCATTGTCCTGTAGGAGCTTTAATTGAATATGAAGAAACAGAAAAAGTATGGAATGCTTTAAGAAACGAAGAATTATTTCCTGCTGTACAAATAGCTCCAGCAGTTAGAGTTGCATTTGGAGAGGCATTTGGTTTACCCCCAGGAACAATTACTACTAAAAAAATATATGCTTTACTTCGCAAATTAGGATTTAAAGCTGTTTTTGATACTAATTTTGGAGCAGATGTTACTATAATGGAAGAGGCAACAGAATTTTATGAAAGATTTCAATTTTATAATGAAAAATTACCATTGATCACTTCTTGCTGTCCAAGCTGGGTTGATTATTTAGAAAAATATTATCCGGAACTTATTGACAATTTTTCATCTGTTAAATCACCTCATCAAATAGTAGGTGTTTTAACAAAAACTTATTTTGCAGAAAAAAATAATATTAATCCTGCAAAAATTTTTATGGTATCAATAATGCCTTGTACAGCTAAAAAGTACGAAATAACACGTACAGATGATATGTTTGCTAGTGGTTTTCAAGATGTAGATGTATCATTAACTACGAGAGAATTGGTAAGAATGGCAAATTCAGGTGGAATTGATTTTGAAAACATAAATGAAGAAGAACCAGATGAAATACTTGGCCAATATAGTGGTGCTGGAACAATATTTGGAACTACAGGTGGTGTATTGGAAGCAGCAATTAGAACAGCATATTACTTATTTACAGGTAATAATTTACAAAATTTGGAGATAAATGAAATAAGAGGATTAAAAGGAATAAAAACTGGAACTATTAAAATTGATTCAAAGGAAATAAGAGTTGCTGTAGCTCATGGTATAGGACATATTAAAAAAGTTCTTGATGAAATTAAAGAAGCAAAAATTAATAAAACCAAACCACCATACGATTTTATTGAGGTTATGGCGTGTCCAGGGGGTTGTATTGCAGGAGGTGGACAGCCATATCAGATTAGTGATAAATTAAGAATAAAAAGAACGGATGGTATTTATAATGATGATAGGCAACAAAACATAAGATATTCACATGAAAATCCAATGGTTAAAAAATTATACGAAGAATTTTTAAATAAACCGTTAAGTTCAAAATCACATAAATTATTGCATACAAAATATAAATCAAAGCCTATATACTATAAATAAGTTATCTGAGGAAAATATTACTTTTTAATATTTTCCAAGGAATTAAAATGATTCTGATCCAGAAGAGGTATTCAAATGGAAAGGAGAATTGGAGTTATTACCATATTTATCTCAGAAAAAAGTAATATTCAAAAGTTAAATTCTTTATTATCACAATATTCTAATAATATTCTTGGTAGGTTTGGTCTACCAATTAGGAATAAAAAAATTAATATTATTACATTAGTAGTTGATTTAAATACAGATGAACTAGGGGCTTTGACAGGGAAGATAGGAAATATTAAAGGCATGAAAGTTAAATCAATAATGTCTGATTTTACATTATAAAGAGGATAAAATGATATCTAATAATAAAATTATAAATAAAGAAAAATTATATAATTTATTACAACAAAAACCACCAAATATTATTGAATTAAATGATATTTTAAATAAAGCATTAAAAATAAATGGTCTTGATATTTTTGATGTTGCAAAGTTACTTTTAGTAAATTCTCCAAAACAAATAACAATGATACAAGATGCAGCTAAAATTGTAAAAGAAAAAATATATGGAAAAAGATTAGTTTTATTTGCACCTTTGTATTTATCAAATTATTGCGATAATAATTGTTTGTATTGTGGTTTTAGAAAAGACAATAAAGATATTTTGAGAAAAAAATTAAATAGTAAGGAAATAAAAGATGAAGTTGAAAGTCTTTTAAAAACTGGACATAAACGTTTATTAATACTTACTGGTGAATCATTAAAATCTGATATAGATTACATTATAAAAAGTATACGTTTGATATATAAAATAAAAGTAAATAATAATAGCATACGAAGAATAAATGTTGAAATTGCACCTTTAACAATTAATGATTTTAAAAGGTTGAAAAAAGAAAAAATAGGAACTTATATTTGTTTTCAAGAAACTTATGATGATGAAAAATATAAAATTTACCATCCAACAGGAAAAAAATCAGATTATTATTATAGATTATATGTTATGGACAGAGCTATAAAATCAGGAATAGATGATGTTGGAATCGGCGTTTTATTCGGTTTAAATGATTATAGATTTGAAGTACTTGCCCTGTTAGAACATTCAAATTATCTTGAAAGAAAATATGGTTGTGGCCCTCACACTATAAGTATTCCTAGAATTGAACCTGCTATTGGTGCTCCATTATCAAAAAAGGTTCCATATCCTGTATCTGATATTGATTTTAAAAAAATTGTTGCTATTCTTCGTTTAGCAGTCCCATATACGGGTATTATTTTAAGTACAAGAGAAAAAGCAAGTTTAAGAAATGAGTTATTTCAATACGGAGTATCTCAAATTTCAGCAGGCTCTAAAACAAATCCAGGTGCATATTCAAAAAAATGTAATACTGGTTCGCAATTTTCATTAGGGGATCATCGCGACCTAGATGCTGTTATTGCTGATATACTTGATATGGGTTATATCCCTTCATTCTGTACAAGTTGCTATAGAATGGGTAGGACCGGTAAAGATTTTATGGATCTTGCTAAACCTGGATTGATTCAAAAATTCTGTGAACCAAATGCAATTATTACTTTTTATGAATATTTGATAGATTATGGGAAAAAAACTACAAAAGAAAAAAGTTTTAAATTAATTAATAACATTTTAAAAAAATTACCTTTAAATTTATCAAAAAAAATAAATACAATTTTTAAAGAAATAAAAAATGGGAAAAGGGATATATATTTATGAATATGAAATATATAAAGGAATTATATCATAATTATGATACGGAATATTTAGCTCAAATAGCAGAAAAAATTTGTTTTTTAAATTATGGTAACAAAGTATTTTTAAGAGGTTTGATTGAATTTTCAAATGAGTGTAAAATGAATTGTTTATATTGTGGTTTAAGAAGGGATAATAAAAAATTAAATCGTTATTTAATTACACCGGATAAAGTTATAGAGATTATTACAAAATTTTATAATTTTGGATTTCGTTCTTTTGTATTACAAAGCGGAGAGTTTATAACATATAAAATAAAAGATTTATGTTATATAGTTGAAAATATAAAGAAAAAGTTTAATGATATAGCAATTACATTAAGTTGTGGTTATTTTAATAAAAAAGAATTAAAAATTTTAAAGGAAAATGGCGTTGATAGATATTTGTTACGATTTGAAACTGCTGATTCAAAACTATATTCATTTTTAAAAAATGGTTTAAGTTTAAAAAAAAGAATAGAAATGTTATATAATCTAAAAGAGTTAAATTATGAAACAGGTTCTGGTTTTATGATCGGTTTGCCATATGAAACAGATGAAATTATTTTAAAGAATATAAAATTTTGTTATGATTTAAAACTTGATATGATAGGCATTGGACCATTTATTCCAAATCCTGATACTCCTTTAGGAAATTTATTAATAACAGAATTCGATAAAATAGTAAAAATAACTGCAATACTTAGAATAATTTTACCTTTTTCAAATATCCCAGCTACTACTGCATCTGGCACAATAGAAAAATTAGGTAGAGAAAAATTGTTAAAAGCTGGAGCAAATGTCTTGATGCCAAATATAACACCAAAAGAATATAAAAAAAATTATTTATTGTATCCAAATAAAATATGTATTAATGAAGATTTTTCACATTGCATAAATTGTTTAAGTAAAAGATTAAAAAAAATTAATAGAAAAATAAGTTTAGATAAAGGAACATCATTAAATTATATTTTAAAAAAAGAAGGTGAATATTATGTCTCTTGTTAATACACCAATAGCAGAACAATTAAGAATAGTTATAACTGGATTACGTAATGTTGGTAAATCAAGTTTATTTAATTCAATTATAGAAAATAATATAGCTATTGTTTCTAATACACCTGGGACTACTACAGATCCTGTTATAAAATCAATGGAGATGGGTAATCTAGGTCCTGTTGTTTTTGTTGATACTGCAGGTATTGATGATATAGGTGAATTAGGTCAAAAACGAATTGATAAAACATATAATCAGATAGAAATTGCAGATATAATAATTTTTGTAACTAAAATTAATGAAGATATTATAGAAATTGAAAAAG
>JAOAIN010000107.1 GCA_026414685.1 Candidatus Goldiibacteriota bacterium | reverse complement strand
AATATCTTCAAGTCGGATTATGCAATGGTTCAAAGATAAAATTGATAAGAAAGAATTTGAATTAATAGGTCTTGTTAACATTATATCTCCAAATGAAACCGAATATATATGGGATAGAAAAATAGTAAAAGATTATAAATTTAAGACGCCTTACTGGATTGGTATATTTAAAGTCAAAAATAACTCTCTTTCTCAATAAATGAATATTTATGAACAATAAGTTTAAATATTGTTAATTTTAAAGATTTGTTAAAATATTTATGGTAAATAAAAGCATTTTGTTGTAATATATTGTAGAAATAAAGAAATGTTACAATCTAGTTTGATAATGCTTTGATCAGGGTTATAAATTACTTCCTTGATAATTTCCTCCCTGAGAGACATTATTAAACGAAAAACAGGAGGAAAAAATGCAGGGAAGTAAGCTTTATGTAGGAAATTTGGATTATGCAACAACAGATGTAGAATTAAAAGAGTTATTTTTGCCTTTTGGTGAAGTGAAAGAAGCAATTGTGATTGAGAGAAAAGGTTTTGGCTTTGTGACAATGACGACATCAGAAGAAGCAGAAAAGGCTAAAACAGAGATGAATGGTAAGGAAATAAATGGCAGAATAATAAAAGTAGATGAGGCCAGACCACCACGTGAAAAAGGAAACAAAAGAGGTGGATTCGGTAATAGAAGGGGTGGTTTTGGTGGTAACAAGTTTGGTGGCAGAGTCAGGTTTTAAAAAAATTTAAAAAGATAATAATATATAAAGGGGCGACCACATAATTAGGTCGCCCCTTTATATTAAAGGGGAAAAAATAATGCAACATAATCTTTAAATATTCGTTATAATAATAAAAAAATATTATAAGGATGCAACAATGCAATTAAAAGTAAAAGAAAATAAAACAGATCTACGCACTTTTCTTTCACAAAATCTCGGTATTTCTCGTTCTAAGGCTAAGAATTTAATAGATTCACGTCAGATATTTGTCAATGATCAGCGTATATGGATTGCAACATATAAACTTAAAACAGGTGATATTGTTGATGTTCCTGATATTATAGAAATGGATAAAACATATAATGTTGATATAATTTATGAAGACAAATATATCATAGCCATAAACAAACCATCCGGTCTTGTAATAGATGAGAAAAATAGAGATTTTGAAAATGTTTTAAAAAATGCAGTGAATTGTCCGGATTTAAGAGTTATTCATCGTCTTGACAAAGAGACAACAGGCGTTTTACTTTTTGCAAAAGATAATGAAATATTTGAAAAATTTAAAAGCATATGGCAGGATAAAAAGGTAACCAAAGTATATTGTGCAATATGTTTAAATGAAGCGGATTTTGATAAAAAAGAAATCAAAAGGAAAATTGACGGCAAAGAAGCAGAGTCATTTATTGAAACTTTGGCTATTTCTGATGGGTTGTCTTGTTTTAGAGTTACCACAAAAACAGGCAGAAAGCATCAGATAAGAAAACATTTGGCTGATATTGGACATCCAATACTTGGAGATAAAATATATGGACCTAAAATAATAAGACAGAATAAATTAAAAAAAGTGATGGGACAGCTTCTTCATTCATACCAGCTGTCTTATATCTGTCCATGGACAGGAAGAGAAATAACAATAAAAGCGCCATTGCCTGATGAGTTTTTTTATTTCAGGGACATATCAGATGTGTTAAGGCATAAATTTAAATAACACAGAAAATCAAAATTTGAAAATTGAAATTGGGTCAAAGTATGTTCTTATTACTATTGCCAAGATATTATGCACAATACCATCTGGATTAATAATTGAATAAATTGAAGAAGCCTTAAAACAGCAGTAACACTTGTACTAAGAATAGTTAATATTATATCATTACCCTGAAAGCCCTGAAAGCGGGAATCCAAAATATTTAAAAATACATACATAAACAACACGTAGAGATTTGGAAGACGAAATAACTATGAAAAAAATACTATTTTTAATTTTTGTCATATTACCATTTTATATTTATTCAGCGCTTCTTGTTGATGATTGTGAAACTGGGAATATGTCAAATTCTATTGGCGGATACTGGATTACATATACAGATGGTGTTTCTTCTATTACATTTACTGCAAATTCTACACCTGGATATAATTCAACATATTTTAAAAGTATATCAGTCACTATTTTGAAACCAACTGATAGTTATGCAGGAGCACTTACTTTTTTAAAGTCAGATACAACATCTATGGATTTAAGTGCATATCATGGTGTGCGTTTTTATGCAAAGGGTTCTGGGAGTTTTGAAATAATGCTACCGATTGATGCCACCAGAAATGAGTATAACCATTTTTTATATTCAATTAATTTAACTGATGAATGGAAATTATACGAACTACCATTTTCTCAATTTACGCAGACATGGGGCGCATCGCAGACATGGAATCCTGCAACCATTTATGGCTTTCAGATAAATACTTCATGGAATTATAATCAGAAGCGTGAAATTTATATTGATAATATAGAATTTTATACACAACAAGAAGCGATAAATACAGGAAGTAGTTATTTTATTAGTTACAGACCTAAAATAAATCAACTTGGTTATTTGCCTGATGCAAATAAATTTTTTATAGTTGTGACACAAACAGCAGGCACAAATCAAATTTTTTATGTAAAAAAAGTATCTGATAATAGTGTTGTTTATACAGGATATACAAGTGACAATATTATTCATGACAATGCCGCAGCAGAAGATGTGGTCTCTGGCGATTTTTCACAATTAACTACAAAGGGTGAATATTACATAGAAATAAACAACCAAAAATCATTTAATTTTAAAATTTCAAATGATATTTATGATGATTTATTTAAAGATGTTTTAAGATCTTATTATATTATTCGCTGTGGTGTGGCTTTGAATGATAATAAAACAGGACTTACACACTCTGCATGTCATTTGCAGGATGCTTTTTATGATGATAAAGCAGGTAGCAGAGATTTTACTTGTGGTTGGCACAATGCAGGTGATTTTGGCAAATGGACACATGAACATGCTTTTTCCTGCTCTTTTATGATGTGGCTTTATGAATTAAGAAAACAAAATATGAAAGGATTAAAAATTGATATTCCAGAGAGTAATAACAAAATATCAGATTTGCTGAATGAAGCAAAATGGGGACTTTTATTTTTATTAAAAATGCAAAATACAGATGGTAGTGTTTATCATAAAGTTGATACTGAGCCAAATTTTCCTTGGGGGTTAGCACCTGAAAATGATCCTTATCAACGCACAGCAAAACCACAAAACAAAGGAAGCGCACAGTTTTCAACTATTGATGCTGCAACTTTTTGTGCTGTGATGTGTCAGGCATATAGGGTTTTTAAGGATTATGATAATGCCTTTGCAGTTAAATGTTCTAAGGCAGCAATAGATGCTTGGGAATGGTTAAATACAAATCCCCAAATAGGGCAGCAGGACCCATATTATACAGATTCTCAGTACTGGGAAGAACTCATGTGGGCTTATGCCGAGATGTATAGATTAACTGGTAATGATTATTTTGCAAATTTATTTGAAAATGAACTTAATATAAGGCAGATTATAGCGCCTGCATGGTTGGCACCGCAATTACTAGGGGCTATATCAATTTATTATGATACAAAAACACCACAGATAATAAGAGATAAAATAAAAACAAAAATAATTAACCAGGCAGATACATATAAAAATATTGCAGATTTAAATGGCTACAAAGTTGCTATGTCAGAAAATGAATATTATTGGGGTTCAAATGGTAATGCTAGCGGCAGGGGAGTATTATTTTTATTTGCATATCTTTTGACGAATAATTCTATATATAGAGAGTATGCACTTTATCAACTTCATTATTTGCTTGGTATAAATAGCTTAGAACAATCATTCATAACAGGTTATGGAAATAAGAAAAATTTAAATCCATATCACTGGACAAGAATGGTATATAACAATCCTTTACCTGGTTGGTGTAGTGGTGGACCTAATAAATATCCAACAGGAGCAGACGCTCCATTAATTAACTTACAAAATCTCGGAACTCCAGCCCAGAAGTGCTGGCTTGATTTATGTGCATCAAATGGCTCATGGGCATCTAACGAAGGTGAAACATCTCTACAAGCATTGCTTTTATTTTTAACAGGATTTTTTTTTAGCCAAATAACATCAAATGAACCCTTATCAAAGGTTATGAATAATTTTGAAAAAGTTATTTTTTATCCATCGCCGTATAATGTATCTTCAGGATATGACGGTATAACATTTATAAATCTTCCTGAATATATAAAATTTCAACTTTTTAATTTAAATGGTGAACTTATATATGAAAAAGTAACATATTGTCCAGAAGGGAAATTTTTCTTTAAAGTAAAAACCAACAGAAAAAATAGCAGACCTTCTTCAGGTATTTATATTTTTGTAATAAGTGATAAAAATGGAAATAAAAAAATAGGTAAGATTGGAATAATAAAATAAAAAGATTTACGATTGCTGGTTTATATTTTATTTAAAAACCAGCAATCGTAAATCGTTGAATTGTAAATATTCTTATTTCATTATAATTAATTTTTCAATTTTCAATTTGTTTTCGTTGTTTCCTTTATAAGTGGATATATAATAATAATATGTACCGTTTGATAGTGTTTTTAATTCGGCGGAGTTAATATCTATATATCCTAAACTTAAAATACTAGATATTGAAGAAGGATCTTCAAATTTCTTTTCTTTTATCAATCTGTATCCAGATGTGTAAATTCTAATTACAAGTTTGTCTATGTCTGTCTGCGTTAATTTACATCTGATTCTTAAAACAAGGTGCCTATCAGGATTAAACGGATTGGGGTATATTGTAAATGAAGGAATTAGTGTAGGAGTCATCGTAACAGTAAATGTAGAAGTGCTGATAGGCGTATTGGTTATTGTTCTTGTAGAAGTAAAAGTCAAAGTAGAAGTTATCGTTATGGTGGCGGTTCTTGTTGTTGTTGATGTATATGAGTTTGTTAAAGAAGGAGTTGCTGTATTTGTAAATGTTGTAGTATTTACCGGTGTATTTGTATAAGTTGATGTAGATGTTCTCGTGTATGTATATGTTGCGGTATGAGTTAAAGTAATTGTGAATGTTGATGTATAAGTTGGTGTGTTTGTTGGAGTGTTTGATGATACTGTATCTGTAATTGTCCAAGTGAATGTTGGTGTTCTTGTAGATGTTGAACTTAAAGTTGCAGTTCTTGTTGGGGTGGACGTGTTTATTGGAATTAGAGTGTTTGTAACAGTTACAGTCCTGGAAGAAGTTAAAGATACAGTTATTGAAGGAGTACTGGTTGGAGTAAAAATGGTTGTAATTATTTGTGTGGCAGTCAAAGTATTTGAATAAGTAGATGTTGGAGTTCTTGTTAATGTAAAGGTTGATGTGGATATAGATGTAATGGTTAAAGTTGCAGTCCGAGAATAAGTGGGAGATGCAGTTCTTGAAGGAGTGTTTGTCGGAGTAAAGATAGTTGTGATTATTTCTGTTGGTGTAAAAGTGACTGAATAGGTGGATGTCGCAGTTCTAGAAGGAGTGAAAGAAGATGAAGCAACAGGTGTATTAGTTGAAGTAGGAGATGCAGTGTTAGAGTAAGTAGGAGATGCAGTTCTAGAAGGAGTAAAAGTAGCTGATTCTACTGGTGTGTTAGTTCCTGTTGCAGTTCGTGATGATGTAGGTGACACAGTTATTGTAAATGTTGGTGTAAATGTTGGTGATGCAGCAGATGTATTGGTGCGTGTCGGTGTCGCTGTAGAAGAAGGTGATGGGGTTTGTGTCCTAGTTTGCGTGAATGTGGGTGTGCCAGCTGGTGATGGCGTCCTCGTGAATGTAGGTGACATCACAGGTGTTGGTGTCCATAAGAACGGGAATAATTCAAGACAGTCAATACTTAAATCAAATGTCATTGCATCATTTGACCCGTTTTG
Organism: Candidatus Goldiibacteriota bacterium; assembly: GCA_026414685.1. GTDB lineage: Bacteria > Oederibacteriota > PGYV01 > PGYV01 > DSYL01 > DSYL01. Next base: position 1,705 of record JAOAIN010000107.1, on the reverse strand, counting down.
TATCTGTATCTTTTGCATTATCTGTAACACTTGGTCTCTTGTGTATGTCTCCGATGACCACGTTGGTTGTGTGAAATCAGAAAATGGTATTGCTATCTGTGTCCAAGATGAAGGTGGTGTGAATTGATATTCATACATTGCCCAGTCCTTATGTATTGTTGAACCTGCTCCCCTGGGCACAAGTGTCATCTTATATACCGTAGTTCCATTACCTCTTACCCAGAATCTTATTCCACCACCTGCCTGATAAAATGGTCTTAAATCTACTACTGCTCCTGTTTGTGATACCTTGTATGCAAGGTCTGTACCAAAACCTACTGATGGATAACAATTTGATGATGGAGTTGCTGCTCCTTTTACTCCTGTTACTCTTAAATAATAACTACTACCACTAGGTCCTCCTGCTGTCGGGGTTACTCCTGTGTTTGGGGGTGGTACAACTGATACATTAATACTGCTGCATGCGGAACCTCCCTTGTCGGCATATGTGAACCATTCTCCGCCCCAGTCATTTATACCATTTACATCTTCAAAACAATCTATTACTTGTCCCGATGGAACTGGGGTAAATGTCCTTGTTGGCATCGGTGATAGCGCATGTAAATTATGAAAATTTCCTGTCATCAATAATAATGTAAGCACCTGTAATGAACCATTGTAGTATGATTCATTCACGTCAAAACTTATTGTCCTTGTATAATATTCATTTAATCTTGTTTGATATGTGCTGCTATACATTAGCGAGCATCCTGCTGGACCTACAAAACATGCGTTGTTTACTGAACCTTCCACTGAATTATCTGATATCCTATATCCATCTCTTACATTTGCTGGTGCTATGCCATTCCAGAAACTTGCAAGTAAATTTACTTCATTGCCTGAACTATTTGATGCATTTCCATACCATACCCAGTCTGTTGCATATCTCCATGGCACACGGCAGGAGTTATATTTATATAAATTTCCATCACACCCTCCTGAGCACGGATTATCTGTTCTCCTTGCTCCTGTATCTACATTACATATCTCTCCTACCAAACCACTACTTGTGTTCCTGTTTGTGTTTATGTTATTTAAACATCTTGCAACTACATTATTCCATGTCGTCTGATATGAACCTCCTTCTACTTCACCAAATACCCTGAAAAACGCTGGAAAATAATATGATGGATATCCCCAGTCATTCCACGCATCTCCTGGTCTTACACTATATGTCCCTGCATTTATATCATATGACCTGCATCTTTGTATCTCTGTAAATGCTAAATTTTGATAATTATATGTTCCGCCACTACCCCACTGGTAATGTGCCATTAATAGTGCAAATGCTATATCAAAGTCAGCATCTGATGCTGAATTCTGATCTACTATTGTTGTTCCATCATTTTCTATTACCCATGGCATTAACTGTGTTGTCTTTCCTGATGACCTTGCTACTTTAAATGCCCAGAGATTATTGAATAATGTCTGGTCATTGAAATATACTGCAAGTAACATTCCGTATCCCATTCCTTCTGAGACCGTCCTATTTGTTACTCCATTTATTGGTTCTGGACTTATTACTCGCTGTCCAGGGCTCGCTGTTACTACATATCTGCTTTTCCATGTGTTATACAAGGATTGCAGTGTGCTTGCATTGTATGATGTTATTCTTATGCCGTTGTTATAATTCCTATCTATCGGGAATGGATAATTTGCTCCTGCT
>JAOAIN010000051.1 GCA_026414685.1 Candidatus Goldiibacteriota bacterium | reverse complement strand
AGATGGTGATGCCAGGGGATAACATAGAGATGGAAGTAGAGTTAATAACACCGATAGCGATGGAGAAGGAAGTGCGGTTTGCGATAAGGGAAGGTGGTAGGACAGTAGGTGCAGGTGTTGTTACTCAGATCATTGAATAATAAAAGGGTATAACAACATGAGAGAGATAATCACTCTTGCTTGTTCAGAATGCAAGAGAAGAAATTATACACAGACAAGAAATAAAAAAACAAAAACAGATAAACTTGAAATAAAAAAGTATTGTAAGTTTTGTAAAAAACACACATTACATAAAGAAACAAAATAATTTTCTATAAGAAAACCAATAGGCCTGTAGCTCCAACTGGCTAGAGCGGCGGTCTCCAAAACCGCTTGTTGGGGGTTCAAATCCCTCCAGGCCTGCCAGAAAAAATATTAGGAGTTTTTTATAAAATGAAAAGATTAATTGAATTTTTAAAAAATGCATGGCTTGAGTTGAAAAAAGTAGCATGGCCAAGTAGAAAAGAAATAATTGCATCAACATTAATAGTTGTTATTGTTACCATAATTTTGATGATTTATCTCGGTATTATTGATTTTTTACTGACAAAAGCAGTAAAAATAATTTTTGGTTAAGAAAATGGAGTGAGTTAAATGGCAAGAAAATGGTATGTGATAAGCACTTATGCTGGGCAGGAAAATGTGGTTAAAGAGAATTTAGAACAGCGGATACAGTCGTATAAATTGGAGAATAAAGTTTTTAACATATTAATCCCTTCAGAAAATGTTACAGAGATCAAGAAAAAGGAAAAAGTTATAAAAAATAAAAAATTTTTTCCAGGATATATATTGATTGAAATGGATATTGATATAAATAAAGAAGAAGATAAAGAAGTTGTTTATATTTTAAGGACAACTCCAAAAGTTACTGGTTTTGTTGGTACAAAGACAAGACCAATACCATTATCAGATGCCGAAGTTCAGGAAATTATGAAGTTGATGGAAGATAGACAGAAAAAGCCGAGAATGGCATCTTATTTTGATATTGGGGAGCATGTTAAGATAACAGATGGCCCTTTTGCAAATTTTAATGGTGTTGTTGAGGAGGTAACTCCTGAAAAAGGAAAATTAAAAGTAGAAGTAACAATTTTTGGCCGGCCCACCCCGGTTGAATTGAGTTTTGACCAGGTGGAAAAGATTGTCTGATTTAAGAATTACGATTTATGATTTATAAATAAAAAACTTAATCTTAATAAGAATAGGTGAAAATATATGGCGAAAAAGTTATTGACTCAGATTAAATTACAGATTCCAGCAGGCAAGGCAAATCCCGCGCCGCCTATAGGACCGGCACTCGGTCAACATGGTATCAACATCATGAATTTCTGTAATCAATTCAATGAAAGAACAAAAGATAAAGGAGATATGATTTTTCCTGTTGTCATAGATGTTTATGAAGATCGCTCCTTTTCTTTTATCATAAAAACACCGCCAGTTGCTGTTTTAATCAAAAAAGCTGCAAATATAATTAAAGGTTCTAACGAACCGAATAAAAATAAAGTTGGAAAAATCACAAGAGCTCAGGTAGAGGAAATAGCAAAGCTAAAAATGCCGGATTTAAATACAACCAAACTTGAGTCTGCAATAAAAATGGTGGAGGGGACTGCCAAAAATATGGGGGTAATAATAGAATAAAATATTTTATGGAGATAAAAGGAGCATTTTATGAAACGGCACAGCAAAAGACACAGAGAATCATTGAAACTTTTACAGCCTAACAAAATATATGAAGTTGAAGAGGCAATAAATCTTTTAAAAAAGATTCCAAAAGCAAAATTTGATGAAAGTCTGGATATATCTGTAAAACTTACAAAAAAACCAGAACAACCGGAGCAACAAATAAGAACAACAATTGTTTTACCTAAGGGAACTGGAAAAACAACGAAAGTTTTAGTATTTGCAAAAGGAGAAAAAGAAAAAGAGGCAAGAGATGCAGGCGCTGATTATGTTGGAGCAGAAGATTTAATTGAAAAGATTAAAACTGGTTGGCTTGATTTTGATGTTGCTATTGCCACCCCTGATATGATGAAAGAGATAGGAAAACTTGGAAAAATTCTCGGGACAAAAGGTCTGATGCCCAATCCGAAATCAGGCACTGTTACCTTTGATGTTGGCAAAGCGGTAAAAGAGTTTAAAGCAGGTAAAGTGGAATTTAGATCAAATAAAGAAGGAGTAGTGAGTTTGTCTTTAGGAAAAATTTCTTTTTCTGAACAAGATTTGATTTTAAATGTGGAACATTTCATAAAAACATTTTTGAAATTACCGGCTCTTGCCACAAAAGGCCAGAGTGTTAAATCAATGTATCTTTCCACAACTATGGGAATAGGTGTCCCGATTAATTTTAAAAAATATTTGTAATGAGGTGATTTATGGCTGTAAGTAGAAAAAAGAAGAAAATAATACTGGATGAAACTCTGAAAAAATTTCAGGATTCAAATGGTATTGTGATAACCAACTATCAGGGGTTAACAGTGGAGGCTATGAATAAATTAAGGAGAGAGCTTGAAAAAGTTGGTGCGACCTATAAGGTTATTAAAAATACACTTTCAAAAAAAGTACTTGATGAATTGAAAATAAACTCAAATTTAAAAAGCATGTTTACTGGTGTTACAGGGGTTGTTTTTTGTACCGATTATATCAAGGCAATAAAAGTTTTAACTGAATTTGAAAAAAAGAACAAGGTATTCAAGATAAAAGGTGGTTTCATAGATAAAAAGTTATGTCTGTTAAATGAAATTATAGAAATATCCAAATTGAGTTCAAAAGAAGAGTTGATTGCAAAACTTGTTAGTTTATTAAATAGTCCATTACAAAGATTTATGAATTTGCTAACTTCCCAGCAAAGAGGATTGGTAACAGTTTTAAAATCAATAGCGGACAAAAAAAAATAAATACTTTTTAGGAGGTGTTTTAAATGACAATGTCAAAAGACGAATTTATCAAGGCAATTGAAAGTATGACGGTTCTTGAATTAAATGAACTGGTAAAGGCGTTAGAAGAAAAATTTGGTGTTTCAGCATCGGCCCCCGTTATGATGGCTGGAGCAATGCCACAGACAGGAACTGGTGCTACTGCTGCAGCAGAAGAAAAAACATCTTTTGATGTTATTTTGTCTTCATCAGGAGATAAAAAAATTCAAGTAATAAAGGTAATAAGAGAATTGACAAATCTCGGTCTTAAAGAAGCAAAAGAAATTGCAGATGCACCCCCAAAACCAATAAAGACAGGTGTATCTAAAGAAGAAGCAGAAAAAATCAAAGCAAAACTTGAAGAAGCTGGAGCAACTGTGGAATTAAAATAGCAACTAAATTTCTAAAGTTAATAATAAATTTAGGAAGGGGTTTATTATTTTATGGCGAGAATAACACAGAGACAAGGTGTTGATGAAATTCTTGAAATTCCAGATTTGATGGATATTCAAAAGAAGTCATATAAGGAATTTCTCATGATGGATGTGCCGCCGGATAAAAGAAAAAGACAAGGACTACAGGAGATATTTGAAAGTGTATTTCCTATTCATGATTATAATGGTTTTTATGAGCTTCAATTTGTTGGTTATGAATTTTCTTTACCTAAACATAATGTTGATGAGTGTATTGAGCGTGGTGAAACATATGCTGTAGCATTAAAAGGTATTTTTCGTCTCATTATAAAGGAAAAAAACGAAAAAACAGGAGAGATTTCTATAAAAGAGGCACAGGAGCAGGCAGTTCAGTTATGTGATTTGCCTTTGATGACCGAAAGAGGGACTTTTGTAATAAATGGAGCAGAGCGTGTCATAGTTAGTCAGTTACATCGTTCACCTGGGGCCAGTTTTGAAGAAGAGGAAGAGGCAGAAGGTGTTTTTGCCCGACCTGTATATACAGGTCGTATTGTCCCATACAGAGGAACATGGCTTGAAATTGAATTTGATACAAATGAGATTGTATATGTGAAACTTGATAGAAAAAAGAAGTTTTCTCTGACAACATTTTTAAGAGCATTGGGTTATTCATCAAATGAAGATATTTTAAAACTATTTTTTGATACAGAAGTAATGTCTATTGAAAATAAAGATGTTGTTAAAAGGGTTTTGTCAAAAGATGTAATAGATAAAAATGGTGAAATAATTGCAGAAGCTAGTAGTTTATTAACCAAAGATATTGTTGAAAAGATTAAAAGAGCAGATATAAATAAAGTTGAAGTGATTATTTTTGATGAGGATAATCCTTATATTCAGGTTTTAAAAACATTTTCAAAAGATAATACAAGGTCAGAACAGGAAGCTTTAAATGAGATATTCAAAAAAATGAGACCGGGTGAGCCGGTTACAACCACTAGTACAAAAAATTATTTTAAATCATTATTTTTTGATAGTAAGAGATATAATCTTGGAGTTGTTGGAAGATATAAAATAAATAAACTTTTAGGATTCAACCAAGAAAAAAACACATCAACTGTTTTGAGTAAAGAAGACATAGTGGGGGTTATTAAAAAGTTTTTTGAAGTTAATGCTGGTAAAGCTGAAAAAACAGATATAGATCATTTAGGAAACAGGCGTGTGAGGAGTGTTGGTGAACTTGTTGAAAATCAATTCAGAGCAGGTCTTATCAGGGTTGAAAAGATGATAAGAGAAAGAATGACGATAATAGATATGAAAAATGCAATCCCAGCAAATCTTATTAATCCAAAACCACTTGTTGCGGCTATCCGTGAATTTTTCGGGACTTCCCAGTTATCCCAGTTTATGGACCAGGTTAACCCATTGGCAGAGTTAACACACAAAAGAAGAATATCAGCACTTGGACCAGGCGGTTTAAATAGAGAAAGGGCTGGTTTTGAAGTCAGAGATGTTCATTATACACATTATGGACGGCTTTGTCCCATAGAGACACCAGAAGGACAAAATATCGGGCTTATTACATCGCTTGCTACATATGCTCGTGTTAATGAATATGGTTTTATAGAAACACCATACAGAAAAGTAAAGAATGGAAGGGTTACAAATGAAATTGAATATTTATCTGCTGATAAAGAGGATAATTTCAAAATCGGCCAGTCAAATATAAGACTGGACGAGAATAATAAAATTATTGATGAAACAGTTTTGGTAAGATTTAGAGGGGATGTAATTTTAGTCAATTCAAACGAAGTTGATTATATTGATGTTTCACCAAAGCAGGTAGTATCTGTTGCAGCATCTTTGATTCCTTTTTTAGAACATGATGATGCAAACAGAGCTCTTATGGGCTCAAATATGCAAAGACAGGCGGTCCCGTTGCTTAAAACAGAGGCGCCTTATGTTGGAACTGGAATGGAAGCAAAAGCAGCTTATGATTCAGGCAGAGCAGTTATTGCAAGATCGTCAGGCCGTGTTGCATATGTTGATTCAGATATTATTATTGTTATTAAAGACGGCAAATCAAATGAAAATATAAAAGATAAAGTGGATATTTATTATTTAAAGAAATTTAAACGCACAAATCAGGATACTACAATAAATGAAAAGCCACTTGTAAAAAAAGGTGATTATGTGAAAAAGGGTGATATAATTGCCGATGGTCTTTCAATGGATAAGGGCGAACTTGCACTTGGAAAAAATGTGATTGTTGCATTTATGCCATGGCATGGTTATAATTACGAAGATGCAATAGTGATAAGTGAAGATTTATTAAAGAACGATACTTTTACATCTGTACATATAGAAGAATATGAAATTGAAGCACGTGAAACAAAATTAGGACCTGAGGAGATAACTCGAGATATACCTAATGTGAGTGAGGATACTTTAAAGAATCTTGATGTTGATGGTATAATCAGAATTGGTGCAAAAGTTAAACCAGGTGATATACTAGTTGGAAAAGTTACACCAATATCAAGTTCAAATTTAACGCCAGAAGAAAAACTTTTAAAAGCGATATTTGGTTCAAAGGCTGATAATGTAAAGGATACATCTCTTCGTGTTCCGCCAGGAATAGAAGGTATAGTTATTGATATCAAGATTTTTTCAAGAAAGGAACAAACAAGGAGAAAAGATAAAGAGGAAGAGAAGAATCAAAAGATAAAAAAAGAAAAAGAAAAAAGATTACAGCAATTAATGATGTTGCATAAAGAAGCACTTGAGGAAATTGAAAAAAGAAATATAAGCGAAGAGGAAAAAGAAAAATTAAAAGAATATGAGTATGTTTATTTTGAATTTAAAAAATCTCAAATTGAACAGGAATTCAAAGATAAAAGACAGATAAAAGGCGATGAGTTGCCACCAGGAGTAATAAAACTTATAAAAGTTTTAATTGCAAAAAAGAGAAAAATTTCTGTTGGGGATAAATTATCAGGTAGACATGGTAACAAAGGAGTTATTTCAAAAATATTGCCTGTTGAAGATATGCCATATTTACCTGATGGCACGCCTGTTCAGATTGTTTTAAATCCTCTTGGCGTTCCCTCTCGTATGAATTTAGGACAGCTACTTGAGACACAGCTTGGCTGGGTAGCAAAGATCACAGGCCAGAAATTTGAGACTCCTGTTTTTAATGGTATGAAAGAACAGGAGATAAAGGAATGGTTGAAAAAAGTAAATGCTTCCGAAGATGGCAAAACAATATTATATGATGGCAGAACAGGAGAACCATTTGCCCATAGAGTAACTGTTGGTGTGTTATATATGATGAAACTCATACATATGGTGGATGATAAAATACATGCTCGTTCAATAGGTCCTTATTCACTTATAACTCAGCAACCACTTGGAGGAAAAGCGCAGTTTGGTGGACAAAGATTTGGAGAAATGGAAGTATGGGCTTTGGGGGCCTATGGTGCTGCATATACTTTGCAGGAAATGTTAACTGCTAAAAGTGATGATGTTGAGGGAAGAAAAAAATTATATGAGGCAATAGTCCGTGGAAAAAATATTCAGGAACCAGGAATACCTGAATCATTCAATGTTTTAGTAAAAGAATTACAGAGCTTGGGATTGAATGTGGAATTAATAAAGAAAAAATCCAAAAAAGATTAAAAATATAAACCAGGAGATATTTTATGGCAAAAGATAAAAAGAAAAAAGAAAAGTCAACACAGAATATTGTACCTTTAAATTTGACAGAACTTTTGAAAGAAAAAGAAGAACAGACAAAAACAAAAGAACTGGATTTTAATGCTATAAGGATATCTATTGCTTCTCCGGAAATGATAAGACAACGTTCGCACGGTGAGGTAAAAAAACCTGAAACAATAAATTACAGAACTTTTAAACCAGAATTTGATGGGCTTTTTTGCGAGCGAATTTTTGGAACTACTAGGGACTATGAATGTGCATGTGGCAAATATAAAAAACAAAGATATAAAGGTGTAATCTGTGACAAATGTGGAGTGGAAGTTGCTGAATCAAAGGTCAGAAGAGAACGGATGGGACATATTGAATTGGCAGTCCCAGTTGTTCATATTTGGTTTTTAAAATCTATCCCGAGTAAACTAGCTTATCTTTTAAATATCTCTGCTAAGAATCTTGAAAGAGTAATTTATTATGAAAATTATATAGTTATTGATCCTAAAAAAGCAGAAAGTGAAGTTAAGAAAAACGAACTTATTAATGAAGATGAATATTTACGCCTTAAAGAAAAATATGGGGATGATATTAATATAGGTATTGGCGCAGAAGCAATAAAGACATTACTTAAAGAACTTGATCTTGATAAACTTGCCAAGGATTTAAGAAAGGAAATTTCTAAGGTTGTTTCTTTGCAGAAGAAAAAAGACCTTATTAAGAGATTAAAAGTTGTGGAGGCGTTCAGAAAATCAGGTAATAAACCGGAATGGATGGTTTTAGATGTTTTGCCTGTTATACCACCGGAGTTAAGACCACTTGTTCAGCTGGATGGTGGTAGATTTGTTACATCGGATCTGAATGATTTATACAGAAGAATAATAAATAGGAATAATCGTTTGAAAAAATTAATAAACATTAAAGCTCCTGAATTAATCATAAAAAATGAGAAAAGGATGATACAAGAGGCAGTTGATGCTCTTTTTGATAATGGTAGACGTGGACATCCAGTAAGAGGGGCACGTAACAGACCGCTTAAATCATTAAGTGATATGTTAAAGGGTAAGCAGGGCAGGTTTAGACAGAATTTACTTGGAAAACGAGTTGATTATTCAGGTAGATCCGTCGTTGTTGTAGGGCCTAATCTTAAATTGTATCAATGTGGTATTCCTAAAAAAATAGCACTAGAATTATTTAAACCATTTATTATAAATAAGGTTCAAGAAATGGGTTATACTATAAAGAGTGCTAAAAAAATGGTGGAGCATGTCAGGGCAGAGGTGTGGGATATACTGGAAGAAATACTCGATGATCATCTTGTACTTTTAAATAGGGCGCCGACTTTACATAGACATTCCATTCAGGCATTCAAACCTGTATTAGTGGAAGGGAACGCTATTACGCTTCATCCACTTGTATGTGGTGGTTTTAATGCAGACTTTGATGGTGATCAGATGGCTGTTCATGTGCCGCTATCTTATGAAGCGCAAACAGAAGCAAAATTTTTAATGCTTTCCTCACTTAATATTTTATCACCAGCAAGCGGTAAACCCATAATAGTTCCCAATCAGGATATTGTTTTAGGACTTTATTATCTTACAAAAGAAAGTAGCAAGGAATTACCTAAGAAAAAAATGTTTTATTCAAAAGAAGAGGCATTGATTGCATATAATCACAATTTGATTGATTTGCATGAATCAATAGTGGTAAAAATGAAAACAAAAAAGATAGAGACTACGGTTGGTAGAATAATTTTTAATCAAATTTTACCACCAGATATGGAATATGTTAATGATAAATTGGATAAAAAACAGATAGTAAAACTTGTGGGTGTAATATTTGAGAAATACGGCGCAAAAGTAACATCGGAAATTCTAGACATGATGAAGGATTTGGGTTTTAAATATGCGACACTAGCAGGATTTACAATAGGAATAGATGATTTAAAAATTCCAGAGGAAAAAAAGAAATTGCTTGAATATGCAGAGGCAGAGTCAAGAAAGATAAGAAATCAATTTTTAAAAGGTGTTATTACAGAAGGCGAAAGATATAATAAAATAATAGATATATGGACAGCAGTTACTGATAAAGTTGCGGAATATATGTTAAAAGGATTGGCTGTTGACCAGGGAGGATTTAATCCGGTTTATATGATGGCTGATTCAGGTGCTAGAGGTTCTAAATTACAGATAAGGCAGCTTGCCGGGATGAGAGGATTAATGGCAAAACCTCAGAAGAAAATGACAGGTGGTATTGGTGAAATAATTGAAACTCCGATAAAATCAAACTTTAGGGAAGGAATGTCTGTTTTAGAATATTTTATCTCAACACATGGAGCTAGGAAAGGTCTTGCCGATACTGCTTTAAAAACAGCGGATGCCGGTTATTTAACAAGAAGGTTAATTGATGTTGCTCAGGATGTTATTGTCACTGAATTGGATTGTAATACAATAAATGGAATAAACATAACTGCATTAAAAGAAGGTGGAGAAGTAATAGAACCATTATCAGAAAGGATAGCGTGGAGGGTGGCGCTTGATAATGTTGTTGATTTAATAACAGACGAAGTTATTGTAAAAGCAAATGAACTTATTACTCCAAGTATAGCAAAAAAAATAGAAGAAGCTGGTTACGAAAAAATCAGAGTGCGTTCTGTTTTGACCTGTGAAGCAAAAAATGGTATTTGTGCAAAATGTTATGGTGCAGATCTTACCATTGGTGATTTGGTTGAACTTGGTGAGGCAGTTGGTATTATTGCTGCACAGTCAATTGGAGAACCTGGAACTCAGTTGACTTTAAGGACATTCCATGTTGGTGGAACAGCAAGCAGGGTAATAGAGCAGTCCGAAATAAAAGCAAAGCACGATGGTATAGTTAGGTTTACAAATTTAAAGTATGTCAATGATAAAGAAGGTAATATGATTGTTACCAATAGAAATGTGGAAATATCTATTTATGATGAAAATAATGTTGAAAGAGAATTACATAATATTCCTTATGGAACGGTTTTGAAAGTAAAAGAAGGAGATAAAGTTAAAGTAGGCGACATTTTGGGGTTATGGGATTTATATAATATACCGATATTTACTGAAAAAGAAGGTACAGTACAATTTGATGATATTGTGGAAGGCGAAACAATGATGGAACATACAGATGCAACAACTGGACAGAAAGGTAAATTTATTATTGAAGCAAAAGATAAGAAAAAATACCCCCACATAAATATTCTTGATTCAAATAATACGATTATTGCTTCTTATTCCATACCGGTTGGTGCACGTTTAGATGTTGCTGATGGTGAAAAGGTTACAGTAGGTCAGATACTTGCAAAATTTCCAAGGGAAATAGTAAAAACACGTGATATTACCGGTGGATTACCTAGGGTTGCTGAATTATTTGAAGCAAGGAAACCAAAAAATCCAGCAATAATATCCGAAATAGAAGGACGTGTGTTTTTTGAAGAAACATCTTCTGGTATAAGAAAAATAAAGATAAGAAATGAAAGTGGCGCCGAAAAAGAATATACAATACCACACGGCAAATATGTGAATGTCCGTGATGGAGATTATGTAGAAGCTGGTGAACAGTTGGTGGATGGTAATATAAATCCACATGATATTTTAAATGTAAAAGGTGAAAGCGCGGTACAAGAATATCTTTTAAATAAAATCCAGGAAGTATACCGGCTTCAGGGTGTTACAATTCATGATAAACATATAGAAGTCATAGTACGGCAGATGATGAAAAAGGTAAGAATAACTGATCCAGGTGATACCAAATTTTTGGTTGATCAACAAGTTGATAAAGTTGAATTTAAAGAAGAAAATGAAAAAATGGCAAAAGAAAAAAAGAGACAGGCAATGGCAAAACCATTACTTCTTGGTATTACAAAAGCAGCACTATCAACAGATAGTTGGATATCTGCGGCTTCTTTCCAGGAGACTACAAGAGTATTAATAGATGCTGCGGTTAATGGAAAAATAGATAAACTAAAAGGTTTAAAAGAAAATGTTATTATAGGACATCTAATATCTGCAGGAACAGGTGTGGAAAAATTTAAAAAATTCAGCAAAGTAGAAAGAAAAAAGATAACAAAGAAAGTTAAAAAAGAGACTACTGAAAAAGTAGAAAAATCCCAATAAAAATAATTTTTTTGTTGACAAAATTTTAAAAATTTTATATATTATTTTAGTTTCTCATAACAGCTCTTTTTAAGCTGTAATTTTTTTGTAAAAATATAAACAAGCGGAAAAGAGCTGTTGGCTTTGTCCGCTTTTTTTATTTATATATTTTAAAAAAAATAGGAGAAAAAATTGCCAACAATAAATCAGTTAATCAGAAGACCAAGAGTTAAAGTTAAATCAAAAACAGGAGCACCTGCTTTGAAAGGTAATCCTTTAAAACGCGGTGTTTGTACCAGAGTTTATACTGTAACTCCTAAAAAACCTAATTCTGCATTAAGAAAGGTTGCAAGAGTGAGGTTAACCAATAAAATGGAGGTTATCTGCTATATTCCTGGTGTTGGACATAATCTGCAAGAGCACTCAATTGTTCTTATACGTGGTGGCAGGGTTAAGGATTTACCCGGTGTTAGGTATCATATTGTTAGAGGCACACTTGATACCCAAGGTGTTGCAGATAGAAAACAAGGCAGGTCAAAATATGGAGCGAAAGCACCAAAGAAATAAAGGAGTATAAAAACAAATGCCAAGAAGAAAAAAGGTAATAAAAAGACAGATATTTCCAGATTCAAAATATAATAGTGAATTAGTATCAAGGTTTATTAATTGTATTATGTTGAAAGGTAAAAAGTCAATCGCTGAGAGGTTGACATACAGTGCTTTTGATATTATAAAGAAGCAAGGTAAAGATCCGTTGGAAGTTTGTAATAAAGCCGTTGAAAATGTCAAACCACTTCTTGAATTAAAAACAAGGCGTATTGGTGGAGCAAATTATCAGATACCTGTTGAAGTGAATCCTGACAGAAGAATTTCCCTTGCTGTTAGATGGATTATTAATGCAGCGCGAGAGCGTAAAGAACGTGGTTTTCATGAACGCCTCGCTGCAGAAATTCTTGCTGCTAGTGAAAATCAGGGTGGAGCCGTAAAGAAAAAAGAGGACACCCATAAAATGGCAGAGGCGAATAAAGCTTTTGCACATTTCAGATGGTAATAATTTTATAAGGAGTTGTAGAAGATGCCCCGTGATTATCCTTTAGAAAATATTAGAAATATCGGTATTATGGCACATATAGATGCCGGTAAGACAACTTTGACAGAACGTATTTTATTTTATACGGGAAAGGTCTATAAACTTGGAGAAGTACATGAAGGCGATGCAACAATGGATTGGATGGAACAGGAAAGGGAGCGCGGTATCACAATCACATCTGCTGCCACGACCTGTTTCTGGAAAAATTGCAGGATAAATATCATAGATACACCTGGACATGTTGACTTTACTATAGAAGTGGAAAGATCAATGAGGGTTTTAGATGGTGCAATAGCTGTTTTTGATTCGGTTAACGGGGTTGAGCCGCAGACAGAGACTGTCTGGAGGCAAGCGAATAAATACAAGGTGCCTCGTATTGCATTTTTAAATAAAATGGATAGAATCGGAGCGGATTTCTGGATGTCTGTTCGTTCAATAGAAGAAAAATTATCTGCTCACCCTGTTCCATTACAAATACCTATTGGAGCAGAGGATAAATTTGAAGGAGTGATTGATTTAATAGAAATGAAGGCGATTATTTGGCTTGATGAGACGCTTGGTGCAAAATACGAAATACGTGAAATACCTAAAGAACTTTTAGAAGATGCTAGAAGAAATCATGAAATATTGATGGAGTCTCTTTGTCTTATTGATGATCATTTCATGGAAAAATATATTGATAGAAAGGATATATCTGTAGAAGAAATAAAAAGGGTCATCAGAAAAGGAACTCTTGAATTCAAAATAGTACCCGTATTATGTGGTACGGCTTTTAAAAATAAAGGAGTTCAACCAGTACTTGATGCAGTTGTAGATTTTTTACCATCACCAATTGATATTCCTCCTGTTACTGGCTATGATCCTGATATAGATGAAGATGAAACAGATGAGCAGGCAAAAAAACCTACCCTTACAAGAATTGCCGATGATAATGAAAAATTTACTGCAATAGCATTTAAGATTATGTCTGATCCATATGTTGGAAGACTCACATATTTCAGGGTTTATTCGGGTAGAATTAAATCTGGGTCCGTGGTATATAATTCTACTAAAAAAATTAAAGAGCGTCTTGGAAGAATATTACTGATGCATGCAAATCAGAGAGAAGAAATAGAAGAAGCTATGACTGGTGATATTGTTGCTGGGATTGGATTGAAAGAGACGTCAACTGGTGATACTCTCTGTGATGAAAATGCTAAAATTGTTCTTGAAAGGATGGTTTTCCCAGATCCTGTTATTTTTGTTGCAGTTGAACCGAAAACAAAGCAGGATCAAGAAAAAATGTCTTTTGCTTTAAATAAATTAGCAGAGGAAGATCCGACTTTTAAAGTAAAAACAGACCCTGAAACAGGTCAGACAATTATTTCTGGTATGGGAGAGTTACATCTTGAGATAATTGTTGATAGGATGAGAAGAGAGTTTAAAGTTGAAGCTAATGTGGGTAAACCAGAAGTTGCTTATAGAGAAACAATAAGTAAAATGGTGAAAAATATACAAGGTAAATATATACGACAGACAGGAGGCCGCGGGCAATATGGTCATGTTATTATTGATGTGGAACCAAGAGAGCGCGGTGCAGGTTATGAATTTGTAAATAAAATTGTTGGTGGTGTGATTCCCAAAGAATACATTCCAGCAATTGATAAAGGTATAAAAGAAACTCTAGAAAATGGTATTGTCGCAGGTTATCCTGTTAATGATATAAAAGTAATTTTACATGATGGTTCTTATCATGAGGTGGATTCATCTGAAATTGCGTTTAAAATTGCAGCATCACAGGCAATCAAAGAAGCTGTATTAAAAGCAGATCCACAGATCTTGGAACCATTGATGGAAATAGAAATAATAACTCCTGAGGAATTCATAGGAGATATAATTGGCAATTTAACATCTAAAAGAGCTAAAATTGAAAAGATTGAAAAAAGGGGTAAAATGCAGGTGATAAAAGCCTTATCCCCACTTTCAGAAATGTTTGGTTTTGCTACTGAATTACGTTCAATGAGTCAGGGACGTGCAACATATACCATGCAATTTGCAAAATATGAATTAGTCCCAAATAATATTAAAGAAAATATTATTCAAAAATTTTCTGGTAAACCGATATTGAATGTTTAAAAGAAAATAATTTAGGAGGAAAGGATATGGCAAAGACAAAATTTGAGAGGACAAAGCCGCATGTAAATGTAGGGACAATAGGACACGTAGATCATGGGAAGACGACATTAACAGCGGCAATGACAAAAGTAATGGAAGTAAAAGGATTGGCGAAATACGTGCCATATGCAGAAATAG
>JAOAIN010000048.1 GCA_026414685.1 Candidatus Goldiibacteriota bacterium | reverse complement strand
TCAAAAAGGTAAAGAAGAACAGAAAAATATTTTAAAATAATACCGCTATTAAAATATTGTTTATATTATGTATATTATTTATTTAATTTCTCCATCCATGCTTTTATCTGGGCATCATCCGGATTGAGTTCAATATATTTTTTCATATATTCAATTGTTTTTGCCTTATCTTTCATATAATAAGAACATAACCCGAGTTTTTTATAAAGTCCTGCATTTGGAGATAATTTTAAAGCTGCTGTATAATATTTTGCTGCATATTCATAATTTTTCTGTTTAAAATAATAATCTCCATATTTTTCATATTTTGAAATTTCACCTGGTGCTTTTTTTGCCACTGTTTCTGCGGGTTTAGATTCTGCACCGATATAAAATACAAATCCACCCCCAAAATATGGACCTGAAAAATCAATTGATTGTGCTTTCATTATTTTTTCACCTGCAACTTGTTGTGCAAATAAACCTGTATCAGGATAGGTGAGTGAATAGGGCGCAATTCTGTATCCGCCAAATAACGATATGCCAGCACCTTCAACAAAAAGATATTGCATATTAACTTCAATGTCGCCACCAAAAAACATATCAGTTATATCAAGGACGCTCTGTGAAGTAGGTATTCCAAGAGAATTTAATTTTGATATTGCTCCGGGGTCATCAAATGCACCTACTTCCCAGAAACTGGAAAAATTTACAAATAGACCACCACTTGCATTAAGACCAATAATAAAACTTTTTGATATTTCATAATTATAAGACGCACCGAGTCCAAAATAACCAACAGTAAAAACTGCATGTGAATAAAGACAGTCAATATCATCTATTGTTATAATATTATCAGTATCATTTGCAAGAAGTGAGGTTTTTAAGTTTAAAGATATACTATCAGTCAGAAATACTTTTATAAGTGCGCCTGCATCAAGTAGCATTGAATTAATATCATCAGTTTTTGCTTTGTCATCAGGCAAAGCACTGTAAGAAGGTGAATTTACAAATACATTTGTAAAATCAGTATTAAATTCAGTTGGATTAAATAAGCCAGCTCCACCACGCAATTCAATACCTATTTTTGCATTCAATGTTAATGAAAAGATAAATAAAAAAAGAATAAAAAACAAAAATGATTTTCTAGACATATTAACCTCCATAATAAAATTGTTTAAACGTTTTTTATATTATATTTAATAAAATAGATTTGTCAATGTAAAAAAATATTTAATAAAAATGTTTTGTAAAAATGTTTGGGAAATATGTTTGGTGATGATGTTCAAAAATAGTTCTGAAATAGTTCAAAAATAGTTCAGACATAGTTCTAAAATAGTATTTACTATGTTAGAACTACTTATGAACTATTTTAGAACTATCTTTAAACTATTTTTGAACGTTTTATAAAAATATTTCTTGACTTTTGAAATATTTAATGTATAATTAAAAAAAAGTTTAAAAGAAAAAATCCTTTAAACTGGCACTGCGAGGCCGGTAAGGAAGATTGGAATGATTATAATCCCTTCTTACTGCGCGCTTGCAGGAAAGAAGGTTTTTTTATGCCTTGAATTCCTGCGTGCGACCTTACCAGTTAAGCACTGCCTTTAAGCTAAATTGAAATATTTTATATTATTACTTGGGTATAAAGATTTATATCCCAATTTTGAAAAAGTAGATAAAGGGGAAGATTTAATAAAATAAATTTCCCATAGACCATCTTTATAAAGATGGAAATTTCAATGTTAAAGGCGGTGAAATATGGATAAGGATTTAAAGATAAAATCAGAAATTATGGATAAAGATGCAATTTCCCGTGCACTTATGCGTATTGCCCATGAAATTGTGGAAAAAAACAAAGGAGCTAAAAATATTGCAATTGTAGGTATTAAAAAAAGGGGCGATATTCTTGCCGAACGAATCGCAGAAAATATAAAAAAAATAGAGGGTGTATCTGTCCCTGTAGGCGCCATTGACATAACTTTTTACAGGGATGATTATTCAATTTCTGCAAAAAGGGAAGCAACCACTACAGAACTTAATTTTAATATAGATGATAGAGATATAATACTTGTTGATGATGTGCTTTTTACAGGAAGGTCAGCACGCGCTGCAATGGAAGTTCTTATAGAATATGGCAGACCAAAGACAATACAACTTGCAGTTTTGGTTGACCGTGGCCATAGGGAATTACCTATCCAGGCAAATTATGTAGGTAAAAATGTTCCAACAAATAAAAACGAAGAAATTGTTTTTGAATTGGGAGAAGAAGATAAAGTATATCTTGCGGAAAAGAAAGGGGGTAAATGATAATGGCATTTAAACATCTTATAGGACTTCAGGATATTTCAAAAGAAGATATAGAAACAATTCTTGATCTGGCTAAATCTTTCAAAGATGTTATTTTAAGACCTATAAAAAAAGTTCCGAGTTTAAAAGGTAAGACAGTTGTGAATATGTTTTTTGAACCATCAACCAGAACTAGGACATCTTTTGAACTTGCTGCAAAACGTTTGAGTGCTGACGCTGTTAATCTTGCAATTGCAACAAGTTCGGTTGTAAAAGGAGAAACGCTGCTTGATACTGTCAAAACAATAGAAGCAATGCAGATAGATATAGTTATAATAAGACATAGTGTCTCAGGAGTTCCACTTTATTTAAGCAAGAGAATAAAATCTTCTGTTATAAACGCAGGGGATGGATTGCATGAGCATCCAACACAGGGACTTCTTGATATTTTTACTATACATGAAAAAAAAGGAAAAATTGCAGGATTGAAGGTAGCAATAGTTGGTGACATCATGCATTCAAGGGTTGCACGCTCCAACATTTGGGGACTTACAAAACTCGGGGCAAAGGTAAGAGTGGTAGGACCTTCCACACTTATACCCCGAGATATTGAAAAATTGGGAGTGGAGGTTTTTACTGATGTTGAAAAAGGTATAAAGGATGTTGATGTTATAAATATATTGCGCATCCAACTTGAGCGTCAGAAAAAAAATTTATTCCCTACCATTCGAGAGTATGCAATGCTTTTCGGTATCAATACTGAGAAACTGAAACTCGCAAAGCCGGATTGTCTTGTCCTACATCCAGGACCTATGAATCGCGGTATTGAAATTTCTCCAAATGTGGCTGATGGCAGTCAGTCAGTGATAGAAGAACAGGTAACCAATGGTGTTGCAGTTAGGATGGCGGTTTTATATCTGATAGGGGGAGGTAAGAAAGATGAAGACACTTCTGATTAAAAATGGTCTTGTTATTGATCCTGCTAATAATATAGAGGAAAAACTTGATGTATTGATTACTGATGGGAAAATAGAAAAAGTTACAAAAAACATTTCTGATAAAGAAACAAAGATAATAGATGCAGAAGGACTTGTTGTAATGCCGGGTTTTATTGATATGCATGTACATTTCAGGGAACCAGGTTTTGAATATAAGGAAACAATAGAAAGCGGTTCACGCGCTGCGGTAAAGGGTGGATATACCACAGTTTGCTGTATGCCAAATACACTTCCGCCGATTGATAATCAGGCAATGGTTGAATTTATCAATTTAAAATCCAAGCAGGTCGGTTTAATTGATGTCTTGCCAATAGGTACAATCACAAAGGAAAGAAAAGGAGAAGAATTAGCGCCAATAGGAGAACTTTTCAAGGCAGGTGCTGTTGCAATATCTGATGATGGAAGTTGTGTTGCAAATTCGGAAATAATAAGACGTGCGCTTGAATATTGTAAGATGTTTGGAATACCTGTAATAGAGCACTGTGAGGATACAAATTTATCTACTGATGGTTTAATGAATGAAGGATATTATTCAACGCTTCTTGGATTAAAAGGTATACCTAAAGCAGCAGAAGAAGTTATAGTTGCCAGAGATATTATAATAGCTGGCGAAGTCGGTGGTAAATTACATATAGCTCATGTTTCAACAGAAGGTTCTGTTGAATTATTAACCTGGGCAAAGAAAAAAGGTATCAATGTTACAGCAGAAGTTACTCCGCATCATTTTACTTTGGATGAATCAATGCTTATTAATTATAATACTAATTATAAAATGAATCCACCTTTGCGGACCAAAAAGGATATAAAAGCCCTTAAAGATGCATTAAAAAATGATGTAATTGATGTGATTGCAACAGATCACGCACCGCATGCTGAACTTGACAAAGACGTAGAGTTCAGCGCTGCTGCTTTTGGTATTATTGGGCTTGAAACTGCCTTTCCACTTATTATTACCGAACTTGTTTCTACTGGAATACTTTCGCTTTCCAGTGCAATTTCAAAAATAACTATAAATCCGGCTAAGATTTTAAATTTGAAAAAAGGCACTTTAGCAATCGGAGCTGATGCTGATATAACAATTGCTGATATAAATAAAGAAATAGAAATTACCGAAGATTTCTTTGGTTCCCGTTCATCCAATTCTCCTTTTATTGGAAAAAAGATGAAGGGATCTATTGAGATGGTTATAAAAAACGGAAAAATAATATATGATAAAGGCGTTCTGAAATAGTTAATTAATAGTTTGTAATTAGTTCTAAAGTAGTAAATACTTTTGTTTAGAATTATTTTATAACTAAGTTTGAACTATTTTCCAACTATTTTTGAAAAAAAGGAAGAGGAAAGATAATGTTATATTATGTTTAGAAAAAATAGCTTTTAAAAATTAATATTAATATAAAATGAGGTTTACATGATAAACAATGGTAAAGTTATATTTAATACAAAATTAAATGATACAATTTATTATTTAAGAATAAAAGTTCCTATTTCATTTAAAGTGCAGCCGGGTCAGTTTATAAATATAAAGGTAAGTGATGACTATGTTCCACTTCTACGCAGGCCTTTTTCTGTTTTTAATTATGAAAAAGGTTTTATAGATATTCTTTATAAAGTTATTGGAGATGGAACAAAAAAATTAAGTCAGAAAAAAAAAGAAGATATTTTAGATTTTATTGGTCCTGTTGGTAATTCTTATGTTGACTTTTTTTCTGAAGATGAATCTAAAGAAAAAAATATTTATCTTGTTGCTGGTGGAACTGGGTTTGCCTCAATACATTTTTTTGCCAAATGGCTTTTGAATAAAAAAATAAAATTTAAATTGTTTTATGGCGCAAAAAATAAGAAAGAAATATTTCAAAGATTCTGTAAAAATTTTGATATGGTTATTGCAACGGATGATGGAAGCCTTGGAAATAAAGGTATGATTACTAGTTTTATAAAAGGAAACAGAGAAACAATAATATTCTGCTGCGGACCACAATCAATGCTTAAAACAATACAAAGTATTAGGGCATATAAAAAATTTGCATCATTTGAATCATATATGGGCTGCGCAAATGGAGTGTGCTTATCTTGTGTAATTAAAATAAAGAATGGAAAAGATTTTGACTATGTGAGGGTTTGCAAGGAAGGAACAGTTTTTGACCTGGATGATGTGATAATAATTTAAATTTATGATTTGAAAACAATAGACAGGTGGTAATTAATAAAAATTTCTGAGGATTTTTATGACAAATAAAATAAACACACAGATAAAGATAGGAAAATTGAAGCTAAAAAACCCTGTTATGACTGCATCAGGGACTTTTGGATATGGATTGGAATTTGAAAAATTTTTTGATTTATCAAAATTAGGCGCAATAGTTACCAAAGGTTTATCATTGGAGCCAGTGAAAGGAAATGCGCCCCAACGCATAGTTGAGACACCTGCCGGTATGTTAAATGCAATTGGATTACAAAATATCGGGGTTAAGAATTTTATTTCGGAAAAATTACCATTTTTAAAGAAATATAAAACTCCAATAATTGTAAATGTTTATGGCAGAAGGATAGAAGAATATATAGAAGTTGCAAATATTTTAAATGATACGGAAGTAGAGGGCATTGAACTTAACATCTCCTGCCCAAATGTAAAAAAAGGAGGACTGCAGTTTGCCGCTGATAAAAAAGCAGTGGAAAAAATAATAAATGGTATAAGAAAAAAATACAAAAAAACAATTATTGTAAAACTCTCTCCAAATACTGGAAACATTGAAGATATGGCAATACATTGTGAACGCTGTGGTGCTGATGCTGTTTCTCTCATAAATACAATTATTGGGATGGCTATAGATATAAAAACTAGAAAACCTATACTTGCAAATATTTTTGGTGGACTTTCTGGTCCTGCAATAAAACCTGTTGCACTTGCTTCGGTATTTAAGGTGGCAAGAAAAGTCAAAATACCTGTTATAGGAATAGGTGGTATTATGAATTATAAAGATGCACTGGAATTTTTAATAGCAGGTGCTACCGCTGTGCAGATAGGGACGGCTAATTTCATAGACCCATTAACCTGCATTAAAGTAATAAAAGGTTTACATGATTATTTGAAAGAAAATAAAATATATGATATAAATAAAATAATAGGAACAATAAAAACAGAATAAATTTAATGTAAAATTGTAGTAACGATTCTAATAATTGCATAAAAAATAAAATATTTGGTTTTCACTTTTGTGGGGCTGACATTTGAATACTAAAGTGTCATTCCTGCAAAAACAGGAGTTGGCACCCCTGTGGAAGCAGGGAACCAAATTATATTTTTTAGTTAAACAATTTTATGGATATATTATTTAAAATGCGCAGGGATTTATATGCAACTAAAAAAAATTTTTTATTTAATAATTTTTATATTTGTTACTAAATTTTGTTTTTCCTTTTATGCTATTTTAGAATCAAACATAGTCAGAGAAGGTGGAGTCCTAAAAATAAAAATAGGAAATTACAGCGAGTTAAAAGCGGCTGATATAATTTTTAATAACCAAAAATACCCAATTTTTTTTGTTGGATACAATTACAGAGAACGCGAGTATGTATATAACACAATAATTCCTGTGCCGCTTGACACAAAAACAGGTAAAAAAAATTTGGAAATAAAATGTTTGTTTGAATCTGACGAAGAAAAATATCATAAAGAAAGAATAATTATTAAGCCATTATTCAAAGAAAAAGATAAACTGACAAGAATAAATACCAAGGGAAAAATTCAAGGAGATACATTGTCTGAACTACAGAGAGAGAATAAAATAATAAGTAAATTTCAGGAAAAATACACGACAATAAAATATGATCTGCCTTTCATGATGCCTATAAGTGAAATTGAACCAGTTATATCCAGTAATTTTGGTAAAACGAGGAAATATGATGAAGCAAATATTTCATGGCGACACAAAGGCATAGACATAGCAGCACCTGCTGGCACAAAAGTAAGAGCGGCAAATCACGGCAGGGTAGTTGCTGCATATGCTTTTAAAGCATACGGTAATACTGTTATAATAGACCATGGCGGTGGTATTTATTCACTTTATCTACACATGGATGATGTATATGTTAGAACAGATGATAAAGTTTTCAAAGGAGACATAATAGGCACTGTTGGAAATACAGGAATATCCACTGGTCCACATCTTCATTTTCAGATAAATATTTTTAAGGTGCCGGTGAATCCGTATGAACTGATGTAAAAAAACTTAAGATTTATGAATTATGTTATATGATAGGTGGCAAGTGGTAGGTGGCAAGTAAAATACATCTTCTATATTTGGTTAATTTGCCATACCTATCAAATTTGCTGGATTGGCGAATTTTAAAAGAGTTTTTACTATTTAAGAACTATTTTTGAACTACTTTTGAAATATTTTAGAACAATTTTATAACCGGAGGTGATTATTATGCGGAAAAACTTTTTAATCATTGCGGTTTTATTTTTTTGCTTGTTTATTTTTATTGCTGCACAGATAAAGCCCGTAAAACTCACAGTTACAAGTCCTGCATTCAAAGATGGTGAGATGATACCTGTTCAGTATACATGTAAGGGAGATGATATTTCACCTGAAATAAACTGGTCGGGCGCTCCAAAAGGTACAA
Source organism: Candidatus Goldiibacteriota bacterium (assembly GCA_026414685.1). Classification (GTDB taxonomy): domain Bacteria; phylum Oederibacteriota; class PGYV01; order PGYV01; family DSYL01; genus DSYL01. Next base: position 5,151 of record JAOAIN010000048.1, on the reverse strand, counting down.
AGAGTTTTGTTTTAATCTGCGATGACCCTGATGCTCCGATGGGGACATGGGTCCACTGGGTTGTATACAATATACCTGCCAGTATTACAAAATTACAGAAATGTTTCCCAAAAGATGCAGAACTTAAAAACGGTATAAAGCAGGCAAAGACAAGTTTTGGTTCATCAGGTTATGGTGGACCATGCCCACCATCCGGTACCCACAGGTATTATTTTAAAGTATATGCAATAGATAAAATGCTATCTCTTGACCCTAAAAAATCAACGAAAAAAGAAGTGATGAAAGCAATAGAAGGAAGCATAATAGGGTATGGAGAGTTGGTGGGAAGATTTAAGAAGTAACATCTTTTCCGAACATCTTCAGAGAACATCTTTTGCGAACATTTATACAGTAGCTGATGACAGCGCAGTAAGTGCTTTAGGGATTTTTTCTTTATTATAAAAATATTTTTCCCATCTTTTTATATTCGCAGGAGTTAAAATGGTTGAATAAATCATGTATTTTGGCTCTGATGGTTGTTTGACGAGTGTCATACCCGCTTCTTTTAATGTTCTGTCACCTTTTTTATTGTTACAGTCAGGACATGCAGTGACTACATTATACCAATCATTTGTTCCATTTTTACTTCTCGGAATAACATGATCAAGTGTTGGTTTATTTGTATGTTTACCACAATACTGACATTGATAATTGTCACGCATAAAAACCGATTTTTTAGAGAATTTAGGACGAGAATAAGGTCTTTTAACATAATATAAAATCTGAATAACAGATGGAATACGTATTTTTGCCTTTACTGTTGATAGGTAATAGGGACTATCTTCCACTGGATGGGCTTTTTTGGTAAATAAGAGTTTTAATGCCCTGCGGACATTAATAATGGTTAATGGTTCAAAAGTAGAATTCAAAAGTAATACGCTACTACTGTCACCATCCATATTTCTTCACCTCCAAAATAATTGCATATATTTTATAAAAAAATTTTTATTAAATCAAATATTTTTTTTATTTTTAATTCTAATTCTTCAAAAATATCTCTTTAGGGTATTTCTACATGGACAGACCTATTTTCTTAAACCAATTAAATATTAATATTAAAATCTTTTGACAAAATTTATGTTATAATCAGATGTAAACTATGAATACATTTTTTCGTCTAAACAACATATAAAGTTCTTTAACATAATTATAGATAGAAACTGATAAATTCTTTTTGAAAAAAGAGGCGGAAAGATTCATAAAAACTAATCCCCCTTATTCCCCCTTTATAAAAGGGGGATAAGAATATAAATAAAAACTGAAAGGAGAACAAAAATGATTAAAAAAATAAAATATTTAGTTTGTATTTTGTTTATTCCATTTATTTTTAATTCGTGTATTTATATAGTTGCGGATAAACCTTATTATTACAGCGACTATGAAGACCCCGAAACATCAGCGAGTTATAATTACTATTATTCCTATTCTTATTCAAATTATCCGGCTTATGCACCTACATATACACCTACGCCAGTGCCTACCACTGTTATTAAACAGCAGACAAATATTTATATTATTTTAAAAGTTGTTGACAACAGGCATATTTTTTACAGAAATAACAGAGAAATTGCAGTATGGTATTTTCATCCTGATGGTAGAATAGATAGAAAAGGTGAAGTTATTAATGGTAGAGTGATAAGATATTATGATGATACAAATATAATAGAATGGGAATTTGAATATAAAAATAATGTGCGGTGGGGACAGTGTAGAAGATATTTCAATAATGGTAAATTGTGGGAAGAAGTTTATTATAATAATGGAAAAAGAGAAGGACCATATAGATTATATTATCCAAATGGTAGAATAAAAGAAGAAGTAAAATACAAAGATGGTTTCAGAGATGGGATATATAGAATATACCATGAAGATGGTAGAATAGTTGAACAAGGTGATTATAAAAGAAATATCAGAGAAATAAAATTTAGAGATGAAAAGTATTTCAAGGAAATAATGGATAAAAAGGATGAGTTATTTTTACAACCAACTCAGCAGGCAAATATTATAAAAACTCCTGTGCAGCAGATAAATGAGCCACCAACATTTCCAGTAGTTAATGAATTATTAAAAGATAAAGGATTTTTAAGCAAAAAAAAGACACATGGTTTAAAAGATGCGAATAAGGATAAGGAAGCAGTAAAGAATAAAGACACAATACAAGAACAGGAGCAGTGGCAAGTTCAAGAACAGGATAAAAATAAAGAGCAGCAACAAGCTCAGGAAATTAACCAAGAACAAAAACAGGAGATAATTGAACAGAAAGTTGCTGCGGATCAAACAACATTGAATGCACAAACAGAGAAAAAAGTAACAAATACAAAAAAGCCAAGGGATAAGAAGAAATTTCAATTTAAATATGATTTTAACCAGGAAAAGAAATTAGATGAACAAATAAATCATAAGGAGTCCAAAGATGTAATAAAAAAAGATTTTGTAAATGAATTACAACAGATAACTGAAGAAACAACCACAAAGAATTCTAAAAACGATAAAGAACCTAAAGAATTTAAAGATGAACAAGAAAATACAGGTAATAGTTACAGGGAAGACAAGAAAAAGCGATAAATAATAAAGCGCAGATACATGGTTAATAGAGCATTAGAAAATCGCGATTCGAAATTAGAGAAAGGTAGGATTTTATAAAAAACAGAGCATTTGAGATTCGGAAATTGAGATTAGAGAAATGTATGTTTTTTAGATAGTTTTTTAATCTGCAATTACTGTGCAATTTTTTGTTCTTTAACATTTTTATTAAACATCTTTTTCAAACATATTTTCCAAACATTTTTTAAAACATAGAAAATATTAAAAGGAGATATATATGCGAAAAATTATTATTGTTCTGATTTTATCTGTTTTTTTATTTGGTTGTGCCACACCAGGAAAACAAAAGACAATGATAAGAACAGATCAATTTCAGAATATGCTTGGATTTGTCATAACTGGTGTGGGAATTGCAGGTGGTGCATATTTGGGTTATCAAGCAGCTGATAAAGAAAACCACGGGCAGAGTTTTTCTTATGGCCTTATTGGTGGGCTCTTAGGTGGTCTTATATCAGGTGGGATTTATTACTTTGCAATACAATTAGTTGCAGAAAAGATAGAAGTACCAGAAAAGGAAGAAGACCCAAAGGTAGATGAGACAATACTGATGCCGAAGTAATAATAAAAACGTTCGCAAACAGTTCATATATAGTTCTAAATTAGTTCAAAAATAGTTTATACTATTTAAGAACTATTTGAGAATTTTTGGGCGAACTATTTACGAACTATGTCTGAACTATTTTTGAACTATGTTAGAACTTTTTTCAAAAATTATTTATACCTATACATCGCCCAATAGATTGCAAAAGGAAATGTAGATATAAGAAGTAAAATCATTTTAATGGCAGTTACATCAAAATATTTTAAAAAAATCATAAAAATAACAAGTGAAGTTATTCTGCCTATTGCTATTGGTACATCCCTGGCAACTATGTATTCCATTTTCCTTTCATTTATATTTGCATCCAGTGATATCAAATCCATTGCATAGGCAGAAAAAGGAATGCGTATGAGTATCCCGGATACAGAAGATAAAATGCTATAAATTATAAGCGTATTAAAATTTATTTTATAAACCAGGATAAAAGCAATGAAAAAATATATTATTGCACCGGTTATTACATAATTGCTTCTTGTGTGCGGTTTTGAAAATTTACCCACCAGATATGAGGTAGTAATAGATATCAAAGAAACAAGAAATGCAAGTTTGCCAAATGTAAATTCGCTTCCTGTTGTTTTTACAACAAGGATTGAAATTAAAAACATTGATATCGCGTCGTTCCCAGAAATAAAAAAATATCCAACCATTGTTTTAAACCATTTCTTGTTTTTTGTAAAAATTAAATCTTCTATTTTATATGGTTTTAAAATTGGTTTTGATTTAAGTGGAGATACCAAAATAACAGATGAAAGCATAAGAAAGGAAGATATGGCAAATATCACATAATATCCTTTTAAATCAGGTAGGATATGTATTATAAATCCGGAAATAAGAGGTCCCATCATTGATGATACAGATGCTATTATACTTGTTGTTGAATAAAATTTTTCCCTTTTACCTATTTCAGTATAATCAATTGTCAGAATATGATAACCAAACCAGTAAAATCCCATAGCAATACCATAGATGATTCCAAAAAGGACAAGATTTTCAGTAATTTTTTCACGGACAAGTAATACAAACAAATAAAATATAGAATGAAAAACAATACCTATTTTATATATAGAAAGGCGGTCAATATACATACCTATATATCCGCATAAATAAAAAACAAATGGAACTGTAATATACGAAGAAATGAGATATTTTATTATCAGGTTATAGTCGTATTTTAATTTCCATATATAAATATTTACAAATGCACCTGATAGAACCATACCTGCTGTAAATAATATTATTGTCAGTAAAAATATCTGTAAATTTTTGTTTTTCATAATGGCATAATTATTATATATTTTTTTTAAATGTTCAATACAGATGTTACAGATTTATAACTTTAAAATTTTCATTGATTAACTTATAAAGTATAATATAATAAAACAAATTTATATGGAGGAGTAATTATGTCAAAACTTATAAGATTTGGTGTGTCTTTGGACAAAGATCTTTTACAGAAGTTTGATAATTATATAAAAATTAATAATTATACTACACGTTCAAAGGCAATAAGTGATTTAATAAGTGATGTTTTTGTGCAACAGGAATGGAAAAAAAATAAAAAATCAGCTGGCGCAATAGTGCTTGTATATGACCATCATAAAAGAGAACTTGTAAATAAACTCATTGATATCCAGCATGATTTTCATAAAATAATAATATCATCACAACATGTCCATCTTGACCATAATAATTGTCTGGAAGTTATTTTAACAAAAGGTAAAACAGTTGAAATTCAAAAACTCGCATCATTATTGAAATCAACAAAGGGTGTGAAATATTCATCTTTGCTTGCTGCAACGACAGGAAAAGAATTGTAATTAAATTTATGATTTAAAATTTTAGATTTAGGATTTTTTAAACCCTAAACTATAATATAAAATATAAATCTTAAATTTTAAGATATATCT
>JAOAIN010000031.1 GCA_026414685.1 Candidatus Goldiibacteriota bacterium | reverse complement strand
CCTGTTATTGTTCCATGTCATAGAGTTTTATTAAGCGATGGTGAACTCGGTGGTTTTTCATATGGATTAAAATGGAAGATAAAACTTCTGCAACTTGAAAAGGTGTTTAAATAAGAAAGATAAAATTTTTATAATTTTTAAGAGTAATGGGTATAAATTTTATTTACCCTATTTGTGATAGTTTAAAATCTAAAAATCCAAAGATGTAAAGAACTAAAGATTAAAAAGAGGAGGTTTTAATGAGAAAAATTAATAAAATAAAAAATATTTATTCATCGGCATGTGTCAATTGTGGTAGGTTGATAGAAGATAAAAAAGCAATTATTATAGATGGAAAAAATTACTGTGAAAACTGTGGTGTTTTAAAGGATAAAATGTTATCTTCTGAATTTTATGCACCAGTGGGTATTTTGAGAATTTTAAGTTATATTTTTTCATTTATTAATCCTTTTTTTGGTTTTTTGCTGGGAGCAATTTTTTATTCCCAGAAAAATAATATCAGTGCAAAAAAATTTGGAAAAAACTGCCTCATCCTAATGACAGTATCATTATCATTTATTTTTTTATTTTTTATCATATCCCTGATGCTAGGCATCAGTATATCTGGCGGTGATATATTTTACAATATAAAAGAAGGATACTACTGAGGATATAAAAATGGAATTAAAGACAGAAGGTATTGTTTTAAAAAGATATAAAACAGGAGATGCAGATGATGTAACAGTAATTTTTACTGCAGCTGCAGGAAAAATACTTGTTTTATCAAAAAGTACACAAAAGCTGACAAGTAAGTTAAAATCATCCCTTGAGATTTTTTCTTATAATAATTATCATCTTATAAAAAAAAATAAAAATTCTAAATTTTTTAAATTAATAGGCGCGCAACATATGAAAATGTTTGAGAATATAAGATTATCTTTAAGAAAAATTGGTTTTGCCTATCTTGTTGTAGAACTTATCAATAAGTTTCTGGAGATAGAAGACGAAAATTTTGAAATTTTTGATTTAACAAAAAATATTTTACATATGATTGATTCTGAATTATATCCGAACATTGAATTGCTTGAAAGTTTTTTTAAATTAAAACTTTTAAAACTTTGTGGCTTTGATTTAACAAAAGATAGTAATTATTTAATAAATAAAGATGTGAAATTAAAACATGTTCTTGATACAATACTGAGCACAGCTGAATTACAAAAAATTAAATTTGATTTTGATATTTTGAGAGAAATTAACATGCTTATCAACTCATACATAGTAAATATTCTTGGTGAAGATATTCATAGTTCCAAATTTTTGGAGTCAATAAAAAGTGAGAAATAGTTTTTTTATTTTATTTTTTTTGTTGTTATTATTCAGTTGTGTTTCTCTTAAAACATCTCATAGCGATATTAGAGAAAAAATAGTACGAATTGCCAAAAATTTACTTGAAAAAAAATATTCCTATGGTAAACAGGATGTTTACCAGGGGTTTGATTGTTCTGGATTCACACAATTTGTATATAAAGAAGTTGGCATTAAAATACCCAGAACTTCATTTAATCAATATGAAAATTCTAGAAAAATTTCATTAAGTGAATTAGAAAAAGGCGATCTAATATTTTTTTCAATATCTTCAAATAAACCTGATCATGTTGGTATTTATATCGGTGAGAAAAAATTCATTCATTCGCCTTCGGAAGGCAAGAAAATACAGATATCTTCTTTTGATAATGATTATTGGAAAAAGAGAATATATGGCGCTGGTACATATTTGTAGAAATTTTTTTAAAATATAATTTTATTTATCATATTTAATATCTTACAAACCATAAAAAATAAATGAACAACCTATTTTTATTTTAATTCTGATTTACTTTTAAAATTTTATTATTTGTGAGTCGTATCACAATTAATGTTGAAAAATAGATTTATTTATTAAATTAAATATTTTAATTTAAATTATTATTTACTTTTTTGCCATTTTTATGTATAATAATTAGTAAAAAGGAGGTATTGCATATTATAAAACAGGGTTGCAAAATTAAAAGATATACAAATTTTGTATTTTTATTTTTATCTATTTTTTTAATTTCAATTTTACAAGCGGAAGAATTACAAAAAAAATCAAAAGTTATAAGTAAAATTGATAAAACAAAAGAAGTTAAAGAAATACTTTTAAGAGAAAAGATAATAACAATTGCTTTAAGTTATCTTGGAACAGAATACTGGCCAGGTGGTCAGGATACAGATTATGGTATGGATTGCTCCGGTTTTACACAATTAGTTTATAAAAAAGTTGGTATTAATATTCCAAGAACTTCATATGAACAATATTTAAAAGCAGGTAAAATTTCCAGGGGATTTCTTAAAAAAGGAGATCTTGTATTTTTTTCAACACGTTGGATGGGTATAAATCATGTTGGTATATACTTAGGAGATAACAAATTCATACATGCACCTTCAATTGGTAAATGCATAAAAATTGACTTATTAAATAGCAGATATTGGGGACCGCGATTTATTTCCGGCGGTAGATACATTTTTTAATATGATTAATAATCAAGTCAGAAAATATTCTACAATAATTAAAATCATCACAACAGTAATTTTTATTTTTTTGATTTATCTGACTTTAAATAAAAAACCGAATTTAAATAAAGAAGCAGAACAATATTTCAGAGAAACAGGATTTATTACCTGCGGTGGAAATTTAATTGAGACGGGCTGGAATTTAAGCAAATCAGATGCTAATGATTTTTTCATAATCGGAGATACTATGTCATTTGGAAATGGTGGTAAAGATTTTTATCTCATTAAAATTGATTCTAACGGAGAACTTATATACACAAGAACTTTTGGTGATTATGGCAATGATATAGGTATCAGTATAACAAAATCCAGAAATGGATATTTACTTGCAGGTGCGACTAATTCTTATGGAAATGGTGATAATGATGTTTATATTATTGCAATTGATGAAAATGGAGAAAAATTATGGGATAAAACATATGGGGGCAAAAATCATGATTTTGCATATTCAATAATACCAGATAAAGACACTTTTGTTTTAGCTGGATATTCAAGTTCTTTTAATAATTTATTGAATTCAGATGGATATATTTTAAAGGTCAAGGAAAATGGAAAAACAATTTGGGAAAAGGTTTATGGTGGTGATAGATGGGATATATTTTATTCTATTATAAAAGATGGAGACAGTTATATTGCCGCTGGTTATACTGATTCTTTTGGAGCAGGAAAAACAGATATGTATGTAGTAAAAATTGATTTAAATGGTAATACTAAATGGTCAAAAACTTACGGTGGAATGAGAGAGGATAGAGCAACAACAATAATAAAATGTAATAATGGTGGATATTTAATTGGTGGTAAATCATCTTCATATATTGCACGTGGTTTTGGTTGGGATATTCTTATTATTAGAATTGATGATAATGGAAATACAAAGTGGTTAAAATCTTTTCCTGCATCAGAACTTGAAATAGGTAACAGTATCATACAAGAACAGGATAATGGTTTTGTGATCGCTGGAATTAAAAAATGCTATGGGATATGTGACTCTAATGTTTATATTATAAGAACTGATGCAGATGGTAACACAAAATGGATAAGAATTTTTGCTAATAAAAGAGATGATATTGCAAATTCAATAGTAAAAGTTAATGATGGTTATATTATTTCAGGAACAACAAATTCTTCTGGAAATGGAGCTGGTGACATCCTTTTAATGAAGATTGGCTTTGATGGGGAAAAGGTATGGTAAAAATATAAAGATTTTTAAAAAATGTTTGGAAAATTTAAAATACTTGATAAGAATGTTTTTTAAAATAATGGATAATAAGTTTAAAAAAATTTCAACTGTATTTATTAAATTTCCCATATTTTTAAATTAGCTGAATTTTCGGAATTTTAAAAATATTATTCAAACATAATTTTAGAAAATCTCTAACTAACATTTTTTGCAAACATCGGTAGCGAACATCCTTTATGAAGATTTAAATTATTTTTATACCTTGACCTGAAATCGCTTTCGTGATAACCTGTTATAAAAAATTTCAGGAGGATTTATGAATAAAAATAAAATTTTTTGTTTAATTTTATATGCATTTTTACTCCCTTTTATTATATATTCTAACCCAGAAGATATAAATGATGAAAATTTTATGCTCTGGGAAGGATTTGAAAATGCAAATAACTGGACAACCTCTGACTGGCAAAATAATTCACTTTCAAACCCTAAAATCTCAACTGACTTTGTAACAGAAGGAAAAAAATCACTTGAGATTGATTTAAATCAGACAAATAAAAATCAGACAGGAATGATACAGGTTTTTGATACAGGAAATATGTCAGGTGTTCAAAAAATAAAATTTGATATATATAACTCATCACTGATAAATATAAAAATATGCCTAATGCTTAAAACAGGTCAGAACTGGGTGTATCATGAAAGCACAAAAAGGGATATAAAACCTGGATGGAATAAAGATATTGAGTTTAACTTTGATACGTCTGATTTCGGTAATACTGGTATACGTGAACCAGACAAAGTCAGAAGATTTGGAATCATGTTCATACCTGAAAAATCAGGGGCTGGAAAAATATTTCTTGACAATATAAGGATAAAAGGAAACAACATAAAACATCTCTTGCCTGTTATTGTAATTCCTGAAAAAGAAGAATTGCAAGAAGTTTTGATTGATGATTTTGAAACAGGCCGTTTAAGATGGATGGCAGCTGGGACTTGGTCATGTGCAACAAATCTTGAAAAAACGAATGAGTTAGCATCATCTGGTAATTTTGCTATGAAAGCAATTTATAATTTAAAGGAACCAGGCCAGAATGCTGTATACATGATTGAAGATTCTGTTGATTTATCAGATGTATATGAAATGAAAATTGATGTTTATTATCCTGATGATTTTCCTGCAAATCTTTCTATTTCACTTCAAACAGGAGATAAATGGCTCTGGCAGGAGTATAAGACAATAAAATTGAGAAAAGGATGGAATAAGAATGTCACATTTTATTTCAAAGATAAAAAATGGAAAAATGAGAATGTTAACTGGGCAAATGTGACGAATCCAGAAAGTGTTAATAATGTAAGGAGAATCTGTCTTTTACTTTTCCCTGCAAATATGGGAGAGGGATATGTGATTTTTGACAATGTCCGTATGAAAACAAAAGATCCAGGAAAACTTGCAAATTTAAGACCCACTGACCTTTCAAATTATGCATTTTATATTTTTAACAGTTTTGAAAAAGGTGTGCAGTGGCAAACTCAGTCAGATGCAACAGGTGGATTATCAGCAAGACCTGCTTTTAATTTTGGCGGTGAAAATGTAAAAGGTATGGAACTTGTTTTTGCAACTCAAAGTAATGTTGACAAAGCAGCATATGTTTACAGGAATAAAATAGACCTATCCGATGCCTGTGGTATTAAGTTTGACGTCTATAATCCTATGGATTATAGTGTTAAGATTACACTTGCATTTCAGGTTGGTGATGAAGAAACATGGATAGAATCAAAACAGGTAGGAATCAGTCCTGGCTGGAATCGGGATATCTATTTTGATTTTCTATCACCTTCTTTTAAATCTGCAGAGAGTAACTGGAATTATACCGAATATTTTAACAGACGAAATGATATAAGAAATATTATTTTATCTATATTTCCTGACCAAAAAGTATCAGGTAGAATTTATGTAACTGATTTTAAATTAGCAAGGCACAATCTTTTTGGAGAAATAGGCAAATATGCAGGATTTACTCTTGCAAATAATTCGCGTATAACTGTTGAGCCGGTTAAATACAAGATATGGTATGATGGAAATTTTGTTGGTAGTTTTGAAAATGAAACAGCTTTTAATTTTTGGAAACCAGCAAAGGATCCGCAATGGGGGGTTACAGAACTTTCTTTATCATCTCTTTATGCATCACGTGGAAAAAAATCTTTGAAGATTACATATAAAGATACAAATATTAAATTTGGTTGTGTTTATGAAGCCGCGGGCATACTTGATATTTCACAGTATACAAGTATTTCTTTTGATATTTATAATCCCGGTAAAATGCTTAAATTCACAATGGCTTTTACTTCAACTGATAATGCTTGGCACGAGATAAATAAACAGATAATAATAAATCCAGGATGGAATAAAAATATAACAATAAGATTTGACCAGCCAATTTGGAAAAGAATCTCAGGTGGGATCCAGCAGGGACCTATGATTTTATCATCAAAAGATAGTATGACAAAAATGTTTTTTATTTTCTATAACGGATATGAAGGAACACTTTATCTTGATAATATCAGATGGGGGACAAAGGATGATTTACTGATAAAAGAGGCATATTCTGAACAGGATGTTAATTTTTATATAACACCGAATGATAATATGGAATTGAAGGTATCTGCGCGTGGTGCATATTATTATGATCAAAATACAGATTTAAATATTAAATCAGGTCATCTTATTTTACGTGGATTTGGAAATGAATTAACTCTGTTTTCCGGCGAATCAGTTAAAGTTTTTGATGATTTTTTTGGACTTGTAGATACAGAAGCAACTGGAACCAATATGATGGGATTGACACTAGCAGGAACCATTTATCCCATCAATACATCTTATTTTTTAACAGGAATAAGTTTGGATAATAAAAAACCATGGCTACTTGGAACATCTTTTCTTGGTTCTATTCGGCTTAAAACATATTTTCTTGATAAAAATTATATAGGTGCTTTGTATTTAAACACAAGACGTGGTTATGATGAAAATCCTGACATAATAAATGGTGCTCTTGAACAATCTGCCCATGTATTCGGTGGTGATACAGTATTCAATATACCGATTTTTGATTTGATGACCATAAACTTAAAAGGTGAAGCATTGATGACATATTATCAGAGTTTAAATCCTGTTTATATGTTATCCGGACCGCCATTTCAATATGCAATTGAAACAATACCTGAAAAAGATAGAAAAATGTTAACCTTTGTAGAAGGAAGCATGCGTTATGGATATCTGACGCTTTATTCTTATTATAGGCACGTAGACAATTATTTTGCAGCATATTATTGTAATCCTGATTTACGAGCAGGTTTTATAAATAAAGATATTAAAATGACATATGTTCTTGATGATATACCACCATTTTCAATAATAAAATACTGGGGTGGTGATTGGAATACCTTCGTGCGTAATACATCTTTAATGATTGAATATGATGCTGGAAAATCAACAACGGATGATTACAGCAGAGATACATATACAATTGATTTAAAAAATGATGAATCATTAGCATTTTATAATTACCATATATGGTTTAGACATAATACAGAAGGAAATGTGGATAAAATTGTTTCCAAAAAGTTAAGTGGTTTTACAAAGATTTTATTATTTGACTTTTTAACTTTTAGATTATTAGGAAGAATTGATGATACTCGTGGAGCAGTTAAAGTAAATAACACATATGAAATAAGACCATATTTGCAATGGACAGGTTTCATTGAAACAAGTATTAAAATAACCAAGGATATAATATTAACAGGTAATTACAAGCATATAAGAAATGAATATGAAACCCATAATAATTTATATGCTAAACTTGAAGCCAATTTATGGGGTATGATAAATATGATAATAAGTTATGGTGAAGAGCCACTAACAGGTTACTGGCTTGATGATAACAGTAATGAGACAGTTAATAAATATACACTCTTATTCAAAGGGAGGTTTTAAAGTTAAATGCATAAAATGAAAAAAACAATAATTCTAATGTTAATTCTATTGATTCCTATATTTGCAATACCTTATGCAATAAATGGTCCAAATATTTACTCTGAAAACGGCAGGTTAATAAAAATCATTGCAGCTGAAATACCTTATTTTCTTATCCTTGATGAGAAAGAACAGGACAATGTGCTTTCAACTTTAAAGGGTGTTGGCATAAATCATTTAAAGATTCTTGCGTGTTTTAATGGAGAAAGAGAATATGCATTTCAGCCATCTTTTGGACATTTTAATGAAAAGATGTTTATAAAACTGGATAGAGTAATAAATTTAGCTTCAAAATACGGTATTCTTCTTATTATTTCCCTTGCTGATAGTAATAATACTTATGGTGGTAAAGAAGTTTACAGAAACTGGCTTGGCGGTTCAAATGATAATATATTTTTCAAAGATAGATTGAGCATAGAAAATCATAAAAGATTTATTGATAAAATACTAACTAGAAAAAATACAGTGAGTGGTAAATATTATTATAGTGACTCACAGATTTTTGCATGGGATTTATGCAATGATTTAGAAAATGTAGATGATTATGATGGGACTGTAGTATATTCATGGATAAATGAAATTTCTTCACATATCAGAGAAAAAGATAAAAATCACTTCATAATGATAAGTAAAAGATCACCTGATATATCAGAAGAAAAGATAAATGATTTTGATATTGGTTTGAATGCAAATATTGATTTTATTGTATATGGTATTAATTCATACGAAGATATTATTAAATATAATAAAATTTATTTTGAAAATATAAATAAACCTTTAGCATGTAGTGTTGCCATTAATTCTTTAGATGTTGAAAATGTTGCGGAATCTTTTTTTAAAAATAAAGGTTCTATATTATTTATAAAAAATATAGATTTTTTTAATTATAAAAATGATAAATCCATAAATATTGAAGATAGAACAATACAAGAAAGTTTTAAAAAAATTAAAGAGATAGCCAATTCAGTAAAAGAAATAAAAAAATTAATTTTAAAAGAGGCTCGTGTATATCCGAATACAAAAAGTGCTAAAATTAAACTTATTTTTGATGAAGAAGCAGAGGGATATATATATTATGGAGAGTCATTACCATTAACTTTGAAAAAAGAATTTGTATCAGGAAAAAATATAACAATAAATATTGATAATTTAAAATCAAAAACAAAATATATTTATATAATAAAGGCAAAATCAAAAGATAAAGCATATGTAAGTACTATAAAAACATTTACAACAGAGAAAATAAAGCGGCTTACAGCTTTGCCTTTTATTATGAGTAAAAATTTTATAAAAGCAAAAAATGGTTCGTTTTATGATGGTGATAAAAAATATAGATATGTTGGTGCAAATAATTATTATATAAGACATAAGGATAGAAAACTAATAGATGAAATATTCAGACAAGCGGCAAATGCAGGAATTAAGGTTATCAGGGTTGGCTCAAATGGTGAAGCAGAGAGTATGGATGCAATAGATAAAAGAGAAAAAAATAGATTTTTCAGAATAGGACCTGATTATTTTAACGAAGATGCATATAAAGAATTTGATTATGTTCTTGATTCTGCAGCAAGACATAATATAAGAATAATAATTCATTTCACGGATAACTGGGAATATTATGGAGGAGTAAAGGTTTATACTAAATGGGCAGGACTTACAAATAAAAATCAATTCTGGATTGATGAAACATGTAAGAAATTTTATAGACAAACCATAGATAGTTTTGTCAAAAGAAAAAATACTGTGAATAATAAATTATATAAAAATGATCCTACTATTTTTGCTTATGATCTAATGAATGAACCAAGAAACGAAGATGATAGAACCGGGGTAACTCTTGCCAAATGGATTGATGAGATGTCATCATATATAAAGTCAATTGATTCAAATCACATGGTTACAACAGGTATGGAAGGGTTCTTTTTAAGAAGCGATGGCACACATTACTCAGGTAGTGATTTTGTTTTATGTCATAAACCTGCAAATATAGATTTTTGTACATATCATATATATCCTGCAAGTGAATATAATAATTTTTCAATGAGTACAACCAAGTGGTTGATAGAAAAATATATTGATAAAGCGCATAATGAATTGAAAAAACCTGTTGTTATGGAAGAGTTTGGAATACCAAATAATAATCCTGATTTTCCAAAAGCAAAATGGATTGAATTCATGATGGAGACATTTTTTAAAGCAGGGGGCGATGGCTTGAATTACTGGTTTTTTATTGATCCTGATTATCATTATGGTGATGGAAATGAAGTTAACTGGGCACAGACAGAATATATGAATATTTTTATTAAATTTGGAAATATGGTTAATAAATAAAGTGTTCGTGTGTTCGTCATTATAAGCATTTTATAGTGAATGTTATTTACGAACATTGTTAATGAATAATTAAATGGAGGAGAACATGAAAAAGATTTTAATTTTAGTGATGGTAATGTTTTTTTTAATACCTAACTGTGGTAAGATAAAAACACTTCCACCATACATACTTGAATTATCTGCTGGTGGACCTGATGATTCAGATTTTTCTTTTGAAAATTCATTGCATGGTTTTTCAAATACCGGTATAAGTGACAACATGTCTTTTACTGGGATTTCTTTGTCCACAGATAGATCATATAAGGGTAATAGTTGTTTAAAAGTAGTTTGTAATTTCACCGGAGCAACAAATTATAGGGGCGGAACAATAACTCAGTCCAATACGACAATACAAATGGCAGGGAAAACACTAAAGGCCTATGTATGGATACCTGCAGGTATGTTTTCAGGTGATAATCCATATGGTGCAACATTTTTTATCCTGACAAATAATACATGGCATTGGTATCAGAGTGATTGGCAAAATTTAACCTTGCCTTCTGGTAATGTTGCAGGAATTTGGAATGAGATAAAATTTGAAGTTGATAAAATGAAATACAATGACAATGGAGTTAATAAGACCTATATTGAAATGGGAGATAATATAAATAATCAATATCAGTGGGG
>JAOAIN010000097.1 GCA_026414685.1 Candidatus Goldiibacteriota bacterium | reverse complement strand
TTTAAAAGCATTGATGAATTTTTTAATAATGTTCCTGCTGGTTCAGTGATAGCCACAAATATTAATATAAAACAAAAGCCAATAAAAATAGAAAATTATACTCCAGGAAATCTGGATATAAATGTATCTTTGCGCGGCAATCATACTTTATATGTTTATGCAAAAGATAATTTAAATCTTGAAATAACCAAACAGGATATAAACTGGTATAAAAATGAAGATACAATGGTAGTGAAGATAAGTGATATGGCAGGAAATTTGATAAGGGAAGAGTTATTGCCAGATGATGGAGAAGCAGAAGCAAGTAAAATAACAAAAACAGCGCAGACAAGAAAAATAAATATACCTAACATAAAAGAGGGTGTGTATAGAATAGATTTACTTAATAATGCAGATACATTTATAAGACGTATAAAAATAAATCAGAGCAAATTAGTTGTTCAAAATAAGATTTTCCCAGTTGATAATAAGTTATATAAAATAACAGAAACCAAACCATTGAGAATTTATACAAAATATGAAATGGATTACAAAATAGATTTTTCTACTGCCCATAGAGAAGGTCTGCAGGATGTTATGATTAATAATAGAATATTTAAAATAGAAGATAAACACAAGACATTATCATATTTAATGAAAGGACATAAGAATTTGATAGAGATTTATTTACCGAAAAATGATATTTCAGTAACAGTTCCAGGATATTTTTCATTTACAAAAGATTCATATTTTGAGCCGTTTGATTATTATGTTACATCGCTTGAAAATTATAAAGATGCAGATTACATATATACTGATTACAAAGAGCCAATTATAGATGGAGATTGGATGATAGGGGAAGTGACGTTTGATATAAAAGAAGTATATGTTAAAGATGGAAAATTGAGTATAATGCTAAACGCAAGACATTTAAGAGATGAGAAATACAAATCATATACAATACCAGTGGATTGGATAAAGGTGACTCTCCATAGAGGTCCAAAATAAATTTGCCGATTTTTAAATTTGCAAGATTTGTGAATTTGAAATAAAATCAAAATAATTTGAAATTTAGCAGATTTGAAAATCAGAAAAGGTTTTTTTTATGAAACATTTACGCAATATTATAACAGCGCTTGTTTTAGGCATCATAGTTGCATTATTTATTTATTACTTGAAAAATCATATTAATGATTTTAAACAATTAACCCTTGTAAAGCCGCATTATGTTTTTATACTTATATTTTTTACTTTATTTGTTTCTTGGACAAATGGTTTGATTATCAAATACATTGCAGAACCATTTGGTGTAAAACTTAAATTTATAGAATGGTTTGGGTTATCCATTATAACTTCTTTTTATAATATTATAACCCCTTTTAAAGGCGGTCTGGCTGCAAAGGCGGTTTATTTAAAAGAAAAGCATAATTTTTCATATACAAATTTTTTATCATCCTGGGCAGGACTTTATGTTATTAATTTTTTTGCAGGTAGTTTTCTGGGGCTTATAAGTTTATACCTTATTTATATTAAACATAATATTTTTAATCCGATTGTTACATTTTTATTTCTACTATTTTTTATCCCAATGCTTATCATCATACTTTTTTCTCCAGAATTTAGAGAAACAAAATATGAATATATAAATAAATTTATCAGGGTTTTAAATGGGTGGAATATTATAAGAAAAGATGCAAAAATAGTTGCAATATCTTCAATAATTATAATCATCCAAATTCTTGTTAATTCTTTTTCTGGTATTATTGCATATCATATAATAGGAGTGGAATTAGGGATAGAAAAGGCGATTTTTTTAAGCACTGTTAGCATAGTAGGTGTGCTAGTCCAGATAACACCTGCAGGTCTTGGCATTAATGAAGCGTTGGCTGTGTTTTTTGGGCTTGTTGTTGGTATTACTCCTGCGCAGGCACTGACAATTGCAATTTTATATCGTGCTATTAGTATGCTCATAATGTTTACACTTGGCCCTTTATTTTCTTATCTCCTAATCAAAAAAAATTAATATCATTTTAATATCCTTTTCCCCACATCATATCGCTAAATTTAGGGTCTGTCCCAAAAATTAGCGATAATTTTTTTTTAAGTTATTGAAAAATTTTATATTTTGTATATAATTTATCAAAAATATAGAGGGTGATACGATGCCAAGAATGAGAAGAATTATTATAAAAAATACACTTTATCATGTATTTAACAGGGGTGTTGAGAAGAAAAATATATTTAAATGTGATGCTGATAGAATTAAATTTTTAACTATCCTTGAGAAAGCCTTAAAAAAATTTAATTTTATAATTTATGCCTATGTATTGATGCCAAATCATTATCATATTTTACTTGAGGATATAGATGGAAAAATATCAGAAATAATGAAATACATTAATGAAAACTATGCCATGTATTATAACTGGAAATATAAAAGAGTAGGACATTTATTTCAAAATAGGTATAGAAGTAATATAGTTGAAAAGAAATTTTATTTAAAATATGTTGCAAGATATATTATATTAAATCCGATAAGAAAAGGATTGGTAAAAAATTTAAAATATTATAATTGGAGCAGTTATTATGAATATCTTAATAAAAATAAGAGATTTAAACTAACAGATACATCTTGGATAAACAATGAATTTGGATATGATAAAGAAAAATCATTAAGATTGTTTAGAAGATTTTTAACAGAGCAAGATGATGTAACAGAAAAAATAATAAATGAAAGTTTAATGTTGGATATGGTTTTGGGGACAAAAGAATTTAAAGAGAAATTAATAGAAAAAATTAAAATTTATAAAAATAAAATAAAAATTAATATTTTTAAAAGTAATAATGAAAAAGAAATAAAAGAAATCTTAGATAGAGTAAAGAAAATATTTAAAATCAACGATGTTGAGCTGCAAAAAAAGAAAGGTAAAAATAATTTTGCCAGAAAAATTTCAATGTATTTGTTAAAACAAAAAACCAATAAAACACTAGATGAGATAGGAAAAATTTTTTCTCTTCATCCGATAAATGTCTGTAAAAATATAAAATCAATAGAAAAGGAAATCCAATCAAACTATTATTTGCAAAAAATTCTACAATCGTTTTAATGTCGCTAATTTTAATATCGCTAATTTTTGGGACAGACCCAAAATTTAGCCTTTTTAAATTACATACATTGCTAAACACTAAATACGAAAAAAATTGTATTTTTATAAAAATATGTATATAATTATAAATTGTTATTTATTTTAAAATATAGAATAATAAAAAATTAACAAAGAATATTTTTAGTATATTTGAAATTATTGAATATATAAGTAAAAATTTTTTATTTATCTCCAAAAATAAAATTAAATTTTGTAAAGATAAAATTTAAAGATAAAACATTAATAATGATTATTATTTTAAAATTAATGAAATTTATAAATCATAAAGTAAATTTTAATAAATATAAATTTTGATGCCATAGGTTTAAAATGTATATTAAAAATATTATAGAAAATCTTAAAAAATTTTTAAATATTATAAAAGTAGATTTTAATTCTATTTTTATTTGGTTGATTTTTATAATTATTTCAATTTATATATTGTTAAAATCTTATTTTTGGGGTTATTATATATCTCACGATTCATCATATTATTTAAGGGCTGCTAAAAGTATTTTATATGGTAATTGGTTTTATATTGATAAATTGGCAGGAGATGATAAAACTTGGTTTGGAGTATGGCCTATAGGATATCCTTTTTTTATTGCATTAGTTTCTTATTTATTGGGTAACATTGATATTTATTTAGCTTCTAAAATATTATCAATAATAATTATTTTTTTTATTATATTAATTTTTAAAATTAAATTTAAACATTATGCATGGTTATTTACAATCTGTTTAGTTAACAGCCATTTTTTAAATATATTTTCTTTTACATGGAGTGAGCATTTATTTATTTTAGGTTTATTATGTTTTGTTTTAAATATATTTGATATTATTTCTGAGAAGAAAACAAATAGGTTGAATTATTTATTTTTATTTTTATCCTGTTTAATTTTATTTTTTTCAAGATATATTGGATTATTTAGTTTAATAGTAATTTTATTTTTTATACTCATTATTTTTTTAGAACAAAAAAATTTAAAAATAAAAGATAAAGATGAAATTAATAAAATAAAATATTTGTCTTTTGTTATTTTACTTATTTTTATTTTTATAATTTTATATTTATTTATGAACAAAATAAATTCAGGATATATTACTGGTGAACCGCGAGTTAAACCGAAAGAAACTTTTTTAGAATTATTAAATCAGTTATGGATAGCTCAAAAAAAAGAATTTAATAAAGTAATATTTTCATTTGGCGGCATTTTAATTATTTTTTTATTATTTGATTTTATTTTAAATAATAATATTAAAAATTTGGTTAATAATTATATTAAAAATTATAAGGAAAAACTAAGTTTATATTTTATTTTTATTGGTTTTATGTATTGGTTATCAATTGTTTATTTAAGATTTGTTTCATATTTTGACCCTTTTAATTATAGATTATTATATCCGGCAACTTTTCTCATGGTTATAGGCATTATATTATTTTTTATTGAAAATAATTTGCGTTTTTTAAAATTATTAAATTATAATAAAATTGGATTTATAATTTTGTTTATTATTATTTCGTTGAGTTTGTGTAAGTCTATTTTAAAACAAAAAACAAATGGTTATTTATATATAAAAAATATGACAGAAAAAAAATATGAAATTGTTCCTAGTAAAAGCAAAGTTTTGTGGATGGATAGAATAGCATATTTTTTACGGTCAGATGTAATAAAAATAGATGTCAAAAGTTTGTATGAAATAAATTCTTTTGATGATTATATAAACCTTTTAGGAGAAAAAAACATTTTTATAGATACTGAAAATTTTCGTGAATTGAAAAAACGTGGTTTAATTTCTATTTCTGAAGATGTTTTTAATAAAAGTAAATTTTATTCTTTAATAAAAGATGAAAATATTAAAATTATTAAAGTTAAATAAAATGTAATAATTAAAGAGTAATAAATTTCGGCTATGTCCCAAAATTTAGCGATATTAGGTTTCATGTATGGCTTTTATATGCAATTCATATATGATTGTATGTAAATAGCATATAAAATTTTTAGTTGGGGTTTATTTTTTAATGATTGGCTAAAAATTATATATATAAATGAATTTTTTGGAATTTTTTTCAATAGTTTTTTGCCTTATAATTAGTTAATTTTTTTTGCAACTTTTTTATATAAAAATCATTATATTTATGTATTTTATAATTTTAAAATAATGGAGAGTTTAATTATATTATGAAAAAAATATTAAATGTTATTTTTATTTTTACTTACATCTCATTATATTCTGCTAATATTACAATCAATACTTCTTCTGGAAGACAAGCAATCAGTCCATACATATATGGAACAAACCAGTTAATGGAAGGTGGAGAAAATACCACTCTTTATCGTCTTGGTGGTAATCGGCTTACTGGTTATAACTGGGAAAATAATTATTCAAATGCCGGTTCTGACTGGTATCATACTTCTGATACGTGGCTTTGTTCTAGTAATTATGGCTTTGGGGCAGATTGTAATCAACCAGGTGGACTTATAAGACGTTTTCATCAGGAAAGTTTGAGTAGGGGTATGCAATCTATAATAACTGTTCCTATGGCTGGATATGTTGCAGCTGATCAGGCAGGCACTGTGACTCTCGCTCAGACAGCGCCATCTGCCAGATGGAAACAAGTCATACCTAAAAAACCAGGTCCACTTGTTTATCCGCCAGATTTAACTGATAACTATGTATATGTAGATGAAGAAGTTAATTATCTCGTATCTCAATTTGGCAATGCTTCAACTCCAACCGGAGTTAAATTTTATGCTCTTGATAATGAACCTGCTTTGTGGAATGAAACACATCCAAGAATACATCCCACACCTTGTTATGCTGCGGAACTCGTGAATAAGAGTATAGCAACAGCAAAGGCAATAAAAGATGTGGACCCTTATTGTGAAATATTTGGCCCTGTTTTTTTTGGTTTTTGGTCAATGAATGACTTACAAAATCCACCTGACTGGGCAACTGAAAAGGGCAGTTATCAATGGTATGTGGATTATTATCTTGCAAAAATGAAGCAGGCATCTGATGCTGATGGCAGACGTTTACTTGATGCTCTTGATTTTCATTGGTACTCAGAAGCAAGAGAAGGATTAGCTCCCCCATTTACATATAGCACCCCGGGTGTTTGTAGAATAACAGAAGATACCTGTACTTCATCTGCAGCTCAGATTGCCAGGATGCAGGCACCAAGAACTTTATGGGATTCAACTTATGTTGAAAATAGCCCTATAGCTCAATGGTATTCCTGGGCTTTGCCATTACTTCCTAAAGTTCAGAATTCTATAAATACATATTATCCAGGAACAAAAATTGCAATAACAGAATTTGCTCATGGTGGTGGAAATGATTATTCTGGTGGAATTTCTATGGCTGATACTCTTGGTATATTTGGTAAATATGGTGTATATGCTGCTACAATGTGGAAAACTGCTTATGGACCTTATCATTCTGCTGCTTATAAAATTTTCAGAAATTATAATGGAGCAAATGGTAAATACGGTGACACAAAGGTTTACTGTGAATCAAATGATGTTCCAAATATTACTGCCTATGCGTCAATAAATGGTTCTGATGAATCTGAATTACATATAATAGTAATAAACAAGGCAGGAACTAATCAAACAGCAAATGTGAATATTACAAGTCCAGTTACATACACATCTGCTGAGTGCTGGGGATTTGGTGGGTCTAGTTATAATATTACATCAAGAACAGCACCTGTTTTATCCGGTAATAGTTTTTCATATTCTGTGCCTGCTTATACTGTGCTGCATTTTGTTTTAAGATCAAATACAACACCTACAAATACACCAATTGTTACTGCGAGTAATACTAGAACAACCACACCAACAAGAACTGTAACAATGACAAATACTTTGGCTTATACTAAGACAATTACACCAACTTATTCTTTTACTGCCACAACAGGAAGTTACACAGCAACAATGACCCCAACTTTATTTAGTACAAATTTTCAATCAGTGCTAAACAATGTATTTATATTTCCAAATCCAATTATAAAAGATACTCAAAAGGTATTTTTTTATTATGGCATTTCTAATCAGATAAATTCTATAAAATTAAAAATTTATACACTGGCTTTCAGGACTATTCAGGAAATATATGTTCCAACAAATTCATCAGGCATATCTGAAATCCCTTATTATAAAATAAAAAATCTTGCAGCTGGAATGTATTTTTATATAGTTATTAT
>JAOAIN010000236.1 GCA_026414685.1 Candidatus Goldiibacteriota bacterium | reverse complement strand
TCATCAATAAACTCTCTTTTAAAAATATCATTATCACCAAATAAAAAATAATATGATTTTAAATTTTTTGATTTAATAAATTTCATATCAATCTTTCATTTCAAAAAAAGTAATTGAAACAAGTTCTCCATTTATAAAAAGCTGTATATTATACAATCCTTTTTCTGTGGGAAGCCCCATCTGGCCATTTTCTGGAAAGGTCTCATTTATACCTATAAAATTCCCGAATGCATAGGGTATATACTGCTTATCAGCAACACCTATTCTTTTATCAGTTGATAATTTATCAAAAGTTACTATCTTTTCGCATATAACTTTTTTAGAAGGAGATATCCAGATATTTTCAAATGTGAAGCTGGTTTCCTCATCAATTCTTTTTATCCCTGAATAATATTCATATGGATTGACAAAAAGATATTGACGATTTTTAAGATTGTAATCAAAAGATGTCTGTGTATAAAAAAGAAAATAAGCAAAAAACTGAATAACTTGGTGCTTACTTCTATAAAACCAGTTCACACTGTCAGCAGGATAATTATTTATAAGTCCGCTGCATGTTGTTATATGTCCGACAATATATGCTGGCTGTTTTTCTGCAAATAAAAAAGTAGAGTAAAAAAAAATAAATACTATAAAAAAACTCTTTTTTATTTTACCAGCCATGTATAACTCTTCTTAAAATACGTTCTGTAAGTTTATCCATAACTCTGTTTCTTGCTATCACTTCATCTTCAACAGGCATTCCGAGATCATTTGCCACAAAATAGGTTGTCTCTTCCCATATTGATGTTTCATCCTTCCATAATAATTGCTGTTTAATATTATTAAAAAAATAAATTTCAAGATAAATTCTTAAGCGGTATTCCTGCGCTATCTGATTTGCATTAAATCTTATAGGTGTATGAATATATTTTGAAATTCTACATTTTAAAATTGCGTCTGCATTCTTTTCATCCTTAATAGCGACTCTACCATCTGCAAGAAAGGCATCTATTGTCTTTTGTGTGATATACTGCTCTATATTGTATCTATCTGTTTTATTCACAAATACAGGTATAGCTATACTTTTAATATCAGATGGTAGTGCAACCTGGGGTGAATAAGTCGCACAGGAAAAAAAAGTTAGGAACAACAAAAAAGTAAATATTATTTTTAAAAAAGTTTTCACAAAATTCCTCCTAAGTTTTTCTATACAAAATTATAAATTTCATACCGCAAATCTTAAATTAAAATTATTTTACCACAATATTCAATAATTTGTTAGGAACAAATATTTTTTTTACTATCTCTTTTCCTTTAAGCCATTCTTTTATTTTATTACTTTCAAATGCAATCTTTTCTATTTCTTCCTGCGCTATATTCAAACGGACTTTTAACCTATCACGAATTTTTCCTGACACCTGTATGACAAATTCAATTTCGTCTTCAATTGTCCATTCCTCTTTATATTCAGGCCATTTATATTTAAATATGCTAGATTTAAATCCAATTTTTTGCCACAGTTCTTCTGCAAAATGCGGCACAATTGGAGCAAGCATCAATATCAAATTTTTAATGGCAAAAAAAACTACTTTTTTATTCTGCGTTTTCTCAAAATCAAATTCTATATCATTTAAAACATTAAATAACTCCATTATTGCAGCAATTGCTGTATTGAACTGCTGTTCAACTTCTATATCATTTGTAACTTTTTTTATTGTCTGATGAACCTTTCTTAAAAGTCTTCTTCCATCTGCATCCAGCTCTTCCATATCAGGTTCTGAATTCTTTATTTCAATATTTTCTCCTATTTTTTCAATTAGATTTAAAACTTTTCGCCAGACTCTGTTTAAAAAACGAAAAGAACCTTCAACTCCTTCATCATTCCATTCAAGGTCAAGGGGTGGTGGCGATGCAAACAGCATAAACAATCTAGCTGTATCAGCACCGTATTTTTCAATTAAATCATCAGGGCTGACAGTATTTCCCTTTGATTTAGACATTTTATTTCCATCTTTTATAACCATTCCTTGGGTCAATAATTTTTTAAATGGCTCATTACATGAAATAAGTCCCAAATCTCTCATGACCTTTGTAAAAAATCTTGCGTAAATCAAATGCATACAAGCATGTTCTGGGCCACCTACATACTGGTCAACAGGAAGCTCTTTATCTGCAATTGTTTTATCCACACATTTATCTTTATTTTTTGGATCACAGTATCTGATAAAATACCAAGAAGAATCAACAAATGTATCCATGGTATCTGTTTCGCGCTTTGCATCAGCTCCGCAATTAGGGCATTTTGTTTTTAAAAAAGTTTTAGATGTAGTAAGTGGATTACCTTTACCTGTGAATTCAATATCATGTGGTAATATCACAGGCAGATTTTCTTCTTTTTCCATGACTATGCCACACTTTTCACAATAAACAGCCGGGATTGGTGTCCCCCAGTATCTTTGCCTTGATATCAACCAGTCCTTCAATTTATAATTTATCTCAATTTTACCAATTCCTATTTTTTCCATCCATTCACCTATTCTTTTTTTTGCCTCCTCATTATCAATGCCATTAAACTGTTCTGAATTTATGAGTTTTCCTCTTCCTTCATATGCATCTTTCATTGTCTGCGGATTTAAAATGTCTCCATCCGGCTGTATTACAATGACTATAGGCAAGCCGTATTTTTTTGCAAAAGCAAAATCCCTTAAGTCATGAGCAGGGACTGCCATTATTGCTCCTGTTCCGTATTCCATCAAAACATAATTTCCTATCCATATCGGTATCCTTGTATTATTTACTGGATTTATAGCATACACACCAGTTTCTATTCCTTCTTTTTCCATATTAATAATAGTATCAACTGTTATATCTGATTTTTTCACTTTTTCCTGAAATTGTTCTATATCTTTTACCTTTTTCTCAGGAACCAATTTTTTTATTTTATCAATAAAAGGATGCTGGGCTGCAAGAACAACATAGGTAGCGCCAAAAATTGTATCAGGTCTTGTTGTAAAAACAGGTATAACTTCACCTGTTCTTTCTTCTTTAAAATATATTCTTACTCCTTCACTCCTTCCTATCCAGTTTTTTTGCATTAAAATAACACGCTCTGGCCATTG
>JAOAIN010000221.1 GCA_026414685.1 Candidatus Goldiibacteriota bacterium | reverse complement strand
TATTCCATAAGGATAAGTTACCTGCTGCGGAAAAGGAAAATTACAGACATCTGAAAATATGCTGAACGGGTATATTATAAGGAAAATAAAAAGTAGTTTAAAAAATGAACCAAATTTACTTTTCATTTAAACTCCTGCTTCTTTTTAAGCGATTAAATCAATGTAATTATAGCATATTTAAATAGATTTGGCAAGTATTTAAACGAAAAAATGCTTCAACCACTTTTTAATTCCCCCTCATCCTTTCCTTCTCCCCAAGGGGAGAAGGAATTACTTTGAAAATCAAAATTAGAAATTAGAGCAAGTCATATTTTTACTATTTTAGAACGTCTTTCTTCCGACATTTAGCAATATTTTACTTCACCACATTTCAATTTTCCATGACGAATTCATCTTATCTTTATAAAATAGTTTTCCATAGCCGTTGTATCTTCCACCACCCATATATTCCAATATTTCATAACCTACATATTCTTTATTTTTTGAATAATAAGAAGAGAAAATAATATTACCTGCAATAAAAAATCTGCCTGTGAATTTACCTATTATTTTATTTTCAGATGTCCATGTTGTTTCAACATCTCCCTTCTTCATTGGTTTTACTTTATAAACATTTCTTAAATCAAGTGTTTTATTGCCTTTTAAAGGCACAAATAATTCTGCTTCTATCACCCAATTAAAAAAATTATGTTTTATAACTGTCGTACCTGTTACTTTTGTCTTTTTACCGGTTTCATCTGTATATGTCCCTTTTACCTTCCATTTTTTTTCTTCAAATAAAAAACCATGTTTCATTCTTCACCTCGGCATTTTTTGTTTTTGTTATTTACAATCCGCAATCGGAAAATGGCAATCGGCAATGTTTTTACGCCGATTCCCTTTTTATAAGTTCAGATTGAAAAATTATTTTTTTTGCATATTTTTTTCCTTTGTTTTCAAGACCATTTATAATCATATCAACAGCTGCTTCTCCCATTTTTCTTGCTGGTTGTCTTACTGTTGTAAGTGCAGGTGTCACAAAACGTGCAAGTTCTAAATCATCATATCCTATTATAGATAAATCTTTGGGGATATTAATACCCATTTTTTTTGCAGCATACATTATACCTGTTGCCACTACATCTCCAGCCATACAAAATATTGCATCTATATTATTTCTTTTACTTATTGTTGTCTCAAAAATTTCAATACCTGATGCATAATCATGAATGGGGACTACAAAAATATTATCTTCGTTGAATTCAACTTTATTAGCATCAAGAGCAAGCATGTATCCTTTTATTCTATCATTTTGAATATCTGGTAAATATCTTTTACCTATGACTATGGCTATTTTTTTTCTACCACTGCGTATCAGATATTCTGTTGCTTCATAAGAAGCTTTTAGATTATCCGTTGCTATATAACCAAGCCCTGGTAAATATCTTTCCATTGAAACAACAGGTATATTTGATGAACGCAATGATTCTTGAATATCTTTATCAACCGGTATATTAAAAAGTATGAAAGCATCAGCAAGTCCTGTCCCAATAACACGCCTAAATATCATCCTCTCGTTTTCCAATACACCTTTTGTTGAATACTGACTCAAATTATAATTTGTTCCAACAATTCTATGCTCTATGCCATCCACTATTTCGCTTACAAATGGTGCATAAAAAAATGGAGCCATCAAAGCAATTGTATATGTTCCCCTGCTTATCACTCGCGTGCTTGCTTTATAATGTGTTTTATTTATAAATTTTAAAACTTTTATTCTTAAGTCGTCTGGTATTCCAGGTTCGCCTCTTATTATTTTAGAAACATAAGATGCAGATACCTTTGTCTTTTTTGCTATATCTTTTATAGTCAACTTATCAGATTCTTTTTTTATCTTTTTCATAATCTGGCCTCCATTTATAACAAAAAACTTTAATATATTTATATCCTATCTGTCTTTAAATTAATCTCCATTATCTCATTATTAATAGGCATTGATAACATCTCTTCCAATGATAAAGGCAAAACAGCAGTCCAATTTTTCTTTGAAACTGTGCCAGGAACATTTATACGTATGTTTTCATCTTTATTAATATTATAATAACCGCCAAGAGATAACAAGTCCTGAATCAAATGAACACAGAAAATTGATCTT
>JAOAIN010000186.1 GCA_026414685.1 Candidatus Goldiibacteriota bacterium | reverse complement strand
AATAAAACATAAAGTGGATTTTTTACTTTTAATAAATCCGCCTCTGTCCATTGTCTTTGCCATACTATATCCCACCTGAAAATAAGGTAAATATAATATAAAAATATTGGTATTGAAATTAATATAAAAAATGGAATAAACTCATAACTCTTAGCAGCAAGAATTCCAAATACAGTTAATAAAGTAACATCCTTTACAAACTCACCATGCCGCCCTACATCAGCACCTTTTATATCATATAGCAAAACAACTATAATAATAATAAAATATAAATAAAAAAGTAACATTTCTTTTATTCCGCGAAGATCAAAGGAATAACCATTAAACCACTTATTACTCACAATCTGTTTTATAAAAAGCCAAGAATTTTTGTATAAATAAGGATTTAAAAAAACAGCAACAAGAGTTAATAAAAAAATATAAACAAATAATTTAAAATCATAAATTTCTTTTTTAGCTGGCTCTTCTATTGCTTCAAGAAATCTGTAACCCCAATATATCAATATTAAAAAAATAGAAATTAGTGCATATGTATCCATATTTGACCATAGAAGTGTAATCAATGGCAATGAATAATAAAGTAACTTATTTCTCTTTCTTGGTCTCCTCTCAAGAACATATAAAAAATAAGACAAAAATAACAAGGCGAAAAATCTAGGTGTATATTTAAGAAATGGTTCTAGAATAAATAACGCAAAAAGTCCAGCTGGAAGAACTGCAGAAATATATTTTCCCTCTTGACGTCTAAAAATCACAAGAAACAAAACAAATATTAAAAGAACAAAAAGAATAAATTTAATAAAATATATATTAAAAGGCCCAATATTGAAAATCATTGAGTATAAAAAAATATCAAAAAGCCAAGTGGTATAATTCCACTCTGATTTTTCAGTAAATGAAAACCGGTCATAGCCAGGTAAACCAAATTTTTTTACAAGTTCCTTGCCATTTGCAAGATGCGACCAAGTATCAGGAGTGATAAATGTTGAAAAAGAAGCTGTGAAAATAGCAATCAGTAAAAAAATAACAAATAATATCTTTAATAAAATACTTATTTCTTTTGGTTTCATATTTTATTTTTGTTTTATTTTTGTAAATGTTAGCTTTACAGTATCCACTGTGTCATTTATAACTGCATGTTCTTCTCTCATATCAATAACAATCCCATCCCCTTCTGTTATCCTTATCTTTTCATTTCCAGCTATTAGTAATGGTGTACCTTTTATAAAATAAAATATTTCCATTTCATCTTCATGTATGTGAAGTTTTATTTCGTCCCCAGGATTTAAATAAGCAATCCCACCAGAAAAACCTTTTTCATTGAAAAGATATTTTGGGCCAGACTTTTCATACTTGAAAGGAACGTCCTTTTCATTTATCTTTTTCATAAAACCTCCTTTACAAAAATTATATTATTAACACCAAATTAAATCAACTCAATATTTTCCAATTTTTATTATTTAAAACTGGGATGCAAGGACTATGTTACTTTATTCATTTCTTTCATTTGTATTTTCTTTATCCACAAAATAAATTCTTTCAACAAAATAGAAGTCATAACTGAAATAAAAGGTATTAATAAATAAACAAACCCAATGTCCATTTTTTGATTAAATAATGCGATTATACTCACATTTATTGAAATCAATAATAATATTAAAAAACCATCAAATTTCTTTACTACAAACCATCTATATAATCCTACAAAAAAAACTAGAGCAAATAATAAATAATATTTATTTAATAATAACTTGCTAAAAATTACATTTAAACCATAAAACATAGATAAAAAATTATTTACAAAATAAAATCGAATAAATTCTTCTAAAGCTGAATTTTTTATTGCCCATAAAACCGCAAGTAACTCCATTAAAATAAATCCAAAAATAAACCATAAAATAAATTTTATTTTATCATCTTTTTTTCTCCAAAATATAAAAATATAGATAATTGGTATAAAAATAATAAATTTTAAAGAAAAAATTATATATGATGCAACTCCTAAAAAAAATCCGGATAAAAAATAATCTACATGTTCATATTCTTTTTCAATAAAAATTAAAAAGAACATACTCAAAAACACAGGAAACTGAGCAAACAAACCAGGCAAAGAATAAATACCAAAATAAGGATTTTTAGATATTAAAACTACATAAATAAAAGAAGAAAGCATTGCAACGGTCTTACCTGATAACAATCTACTAAAAATATAAATAAGAAGAATAAAAAAAATAATGTAAAAATTTGTAAAATTTCTTACACTTCCTTCCATAGTATATGTGTTAAAAAGTTTATCTGCTATTAAATACAAATAATAATTAAATGGTGGTGTGTTATCTGTAATGTTTTTATATGGAATTTGTCCATTTTTTATTAAAGTCACAATTTCATACAATTTACGCTCGGTTTTATTTAGTTCTAAAAATAAAAATTTAAAATTTAAAAAAAAATAAAATATAATTAAAATAAATAAAAAAAATAATTCTTTTTTTTGTATCTTTTTATCTTCAGCCATTAAATAGTTTCCTTTAAAATTACTTCTACTTCTTTTATTGTGAGTTTAACAGGATTAAACGATAAAGAGCCAGCAAAAGAAATATTGGACAGTATAAGATTTATATTGTTTTTTATATTAGGATTTATATCAGAAAATTTCATAGGTATTTTTAATTTCTTATTTAATGATAACAGTTCTTTTATAAATTCTTTAAATGTTTTTTCTTCGAGTTCTTTTAATTTTTCTGGACAAAATTTTGTATTAAAAATTAAAACTTGTGGAAGTAAAATGGCATTAGCAAGGCCATGTGGAATTTTACAAACAGCACCAACAGTATGTCCAATTCCATGTGTTGCACCTAAACCAGCATTTGCAAAAGCAAGCCCTGCAACAAAAGATGCATAAAGCATATAATATCTTGCTTCTTTGTTTTTACCATCTTTATAAGCAACAGGCAAGTATTTAAATATTAATTTTATAGCAATTACTGATAATTCCTTTGTAAAATCATTTGCGCCTTTTGAGAAAAATGATTCTACCGCATGAGATAAAGCATCAAGACCACTATATGCAGTTATATTTTTATCCATAGTTAATGTGAGTTCTGGATCAAGTATGACAATTTTTGGGACGAGTTTTTCTGAACGCAAACTGAGTTTATTATTCTTCTCAGGATAAAGTAAAACTGCGTTCTTTGTAACCTCAGAACCAGTGCCAGCAGTAGAAGGTATAGCAATAAAAAATAAAGGGTCTTTTTTAATATATTCTTTCCCATCAATATAATCCCTGACATCAACTGTTATATCCTGAGAAGCAAGTCCAGCAACTGCCTTTGCACAATCAAGAGCAGAACCACCACCTATTCCTATAATAATATCTACTTTGTTTTTTCTGGCTAATTTATATGCTATATTTACTGTCTCAACTGACACTTCTGGCTCAACCTCTGTAAAACAATATGAATTTATTTTTCTTTTCTTTAATATACTTATAACTCTATCTATAAAACCATAATTTTTCATAGAACTCTTTCCAGAAATAATAAAACAACTATTTCCAGGCAATTCTATACTTGCCAATTTTTCAAGAGAATTATAACCAAAATGAACAGAAGATGGAAAAATCAAAGAAAAATTTATCATATTAATGCAGCACCACCATACCCAACCACCTGATTGTAATCACCACTGACATCACCAGAATTCATATATTTTATTATGACACCTTTTGTAGCGCCGAGTAGTTTGGCAGCCCTTATTGTTACAAAAGTAGGCATCCAACCACACATTGAAATATCATTATCCTCAACATGTTTTAACATCTCTTCTTCATCAAGTTTCTCTATAGTTTTTAACACAAGAGTGTCTTTTTCTTTTGCAGAGGCAGCGTCCTCATAATGAGTTAAATCAGTTGATGCTATTAACAAAACTTCTTTATCCCTAAAAACTGTTGCAATTGATTCTGATAAACTCTGCAGATTATTTATATTGTATTCACCAAGTACAATGGGAATAAAACTAAAACTTTTCTTTATATATTGTAGAAATGGCAATTGTACTTCTATTGAGTGTTCTCTTAAATGGGCATGAACATCCTTTGATGCAACAGAACATTTTTTTATAATTTCATTTGCAAGCGGTTCATTTATTTTTACATCACCAAGTGGTGTCCGCCATGCACCTTCTGTCATTATGGATATGGGTTTACCAGCGCCGGTGTGATTAGGGCCTAAAATAATAAGTATATCAGGTATTATAACAGAAGAATAAACTTCTCCTGCAACAGCACCTGAATAAATATAACCCGCATGTGGAACAACTATTGCTTTTGATTTATATTTTTCTTTTTTTTCGGTTATATATCTTGAAATGTGTTTTTTCAATGCAGGAACATCTTTTTCATAAAACGTTCCAGCAACTGCAGGTTCCCTCAACATAAAAATCATCTCCTTTTTAGATATTAAACCCTTATATAAAAATACTAATATTATTATAATATTTTTTTTTATGTTTTACAAGATTTATATACGAAGAATTATAGAAAAGTAAAAAAATATATTGTAATTATACTTAATATAAATTTTTATCTAGCAATTTTAACTCTTTAAAATTTTATTACATATATAGTATAAAAAACTCTTATTTAAAAATAATTATTAATCTATCTTACTAAATTTTTATTTAATAAATCATTTATTTTTTCAATCAATCTATAAGGCGAAAAAGGTTTAACTATATATGCATTTGCTCCTGCTTTAAACGCCTCTTCAATATCTTCAATGCAACCTTTTATAGTTAAAAACAAAACTGGTATTTTTACTGTCTCAGGATTACTTTTTAAAATTTTGCACGTTTCCAAACCATTCATTTTGGGCATCATCATATCTAAAATTATTAAATCAGGTTTTATTCGTGGTAATTCATTTAACATAGCAAGTGAATTGGCAAATCCATAAGTTTTAAAACCTGCATTTTTTAAATTTACCTCTAACAATTCTCTGACATCTGGCTCATCATCAACAAATATAATTGTTTTTTGCATAATACACCTCCATTTTTATTTTTTAATGTTGCTTTATAATGATATACAAATATTAAGATATAATAAATTTAAAATTATTTATTGGTTTAGTATGAAAAATATATGATTTTGAAATCAGGAAAATTTGATTATTCCCCTATATATTTTCTTGGTTTATTTCCATCAGGTCCTGTTACTATTTCTCTTTCTTCCATTTCATCTATGAGACGAGCCGCTTTTGAATAGCCTATTCCTAATTTTCTTTGAAGATATGATGTGGAAATTTCACCTTTCTCCTTTGCAAGTGCTATTGCTTTTGCTAACAAAGATGAATCAACTGACCCACTTTCTGCTGCTGCTTCAAGGTCAATATCATCCTCTTTTATCTGAAATTCAGGTGATATTTCAGGTTTTCTTTGTTTATTTAAAAAATGAACCACTTTAGAAATTTCCTGACCGGTTATTAATGCCGCCTGACCTCTTATTGGTTTATTTAAATCAGCTGGAGCATAAAGCATATCACCACGGCCCAGTAATGTCTCTGCTCCTTTTGTATCAAGTATTGTACGAGAATCTACTTGAGACATAACCTGAAATGCAATTCTTGATGGGAAATTAGCTTTAATTACTCCTGTTATAACATCAACTGATGGTCTTTGTGTTGCTAAAACAAGATGAATTCCTACTGCTCGTGCAAGTTGTGCAAGACGTCTTAATGATTCTTCAACAGAACCTTTTGCAAGAAGCATTAAATCAGCAAGTTCATCTATTATTACCACAATATAAGGGAGTGTCTTTTTTAACTCCTCTGGTTTTATATCTTTATCTTTCCCTATATCCGCGTTATATTCTTCTACCATTTTATTATATATTGTAATATTCTGGGCGCCTTCTTCAGCAAGAATTTCATATCTATAATCCATTTCATTTATTAATTTTTTTAAAACATAGGCTGCATGTTTTGGATCAGTGACAACAGGAGCAATCAGATGAGGTAAATCCCTGTAATGTGTAAGTTCCACTCTTTTTGGATCAATCATTAAAAATTTTACTTCATCTGGTGTTGCTTTAAATAATATTGACATGATAATATCGTTTATACAAACGCTTTTTCCAGAACCGGTAGCACCAGCAATAAGTAAATGTGGCATCAGAGTCAAATCTGCAACTATAGGCTCTCCACCTAAATCTTTACCGAGTGCAATTGTTAAAAGCGAAGTAGACGTCTGAAATTTTTCATCCTCTATAACCTCTTTTAAATAGATTGTTTTTCTATGCTGTTTTGGAACCTCAATGCCCAAAAGTGACTTACCTGCAATAGGAGCAATACGCACATGCTCCACTTTCATTGCAAGCGCTATATCAGTTGCTAAATTTTCTACACTACTCACTTTTACTCCTGTTGCAAGTTCTATTTCAAAACGAGAAATAACAGGCCCATCAACCACATTTACAACCTCACCCTCTATACCAAAATTATTTAATGTCTGTTTTAACCTTTCAGCATCAGAAGTATAATCTACCTTTACAACACTTGTTGTATCACCTGATTTTAACAAAGAAGTAGGTGGTAAATTAAAATCTCCACGGACAATAGCCTGTATTGGAACTGGTTTTTTGGGTTTATCTTCGGAAGTTATAACTGTTATTTTTTCTTTTTTCTTTTTTTCTCTTAATAAAACTTTCTCATCTTCTTCTGTTGCTGATTTTTGCGTTTCAATTTCTTTTAATTCTTCTGCTGTTATTTTTTTCTTTGATTTTTCTTCTTTTATTGTTTTTTTATCAACTCTTAAGTTGTTAAAAAATTCAATGAAAGATGTTGCTATTAAATTACTTATTTTTATAATGCCTTTAAAAAAATTAATAGCCAAATTGGCAATAAATATACCTGTATCTATTATTATCTTTTCTAATCTTAAAAGTATTAAAGAAATT
Source organism: Candidatus Goldiibacteriota bacterium (assembly GCA_026414685.1). Classification (GTDB taxonomy): domain Bacteria; phylum Oederibacteriota; class PGYV01; order PGYV01; family DSYL01; genus DSYL01. The sequence goes on along the minus strand of JAOAIN010000186.1, from coordinate 10,493 downwards.
ATAGCTAAAATAATGATAACAATATATGAACCAACTATATTAAATACTGCAATTAAACCCTGGGCGGTTTTCTTTCCGATAATTCCTGCTGTCCAGAAAGTATAATCCCCCATAATACGAAATATTTCAGGTATATTTTTCCAGAAATCTTTAAAATGTGGCTGATAAAAAGTATTGACTTTTTTTAGTTTAAAAAATTCATTAGATGAACCCTGTAATATTACTCCAAAAAAAATAGATAAAACAAATATCAATAAAATAAAACCTGTTATATATCTTGCTTCTGTGTATTTATATTCATTTTTTATTATTGTTATTCCAAGTATAAAAAAAATAAATGGTAGAGTGTAAGATATCTTACCTATAAAAAAATATAAAATTCTTGAAACAACTTCTCCAAAAACCCCAAGTAAATTTGTCTTATTATCAACTATTATAAAAGAAGTAAAAATCACAACAGAAATTACAATTAAAGAAAGACCAATTAATATGTTTGAATCTTTGTTTTCTTTATTTGTCTTTTTTGCCAATTATTAAAACGCTCCTTCAAAATTAAAATTATTCTGCAATAAATTAAATCAAAAGTAAAGTATAATATATCAAAAAAACAACGCAGGGAAATTCCCTGCATTGTTTTAAAATTATGAAATTTTTATAATGGTATATTATTTCTTTTTCTTTTTTGCTTTTTTCTTGCACGCCATTTTTTCACCTCCTTAATTTTGAAAAAAATTTATACATTATATAGTATAATAAAAAAAATCATATACTATATATAGTATAGAAAAAAATATATAATCTGTCAAGTATTTTACAATATTTTTAGAATAATTAACAGGTTTTCCACAAGTTATCAACAATTAGATGGGTATAACTTTGTTATATTATTTTATAGTCATATGTGATTAATTTTTCAAAATAAATTTTTCTCCTGTCATAATTATATTATCAAGTTCTTTTTTATTTTTTGCTTCACCATATAATCTCACTATTGGCTCTGTTCCTGATAATCTTATCATCATCCAGGTGTCTTCCCCTAATATAAATTTATATCCATCTTTTGTATTTATCTCTTTTATTTCATATTCACCTATTTTTTTTAATTTGAAATTTTTTAATTTTCTTATCACATCATTCATTTTTTCTTTACTTATTTTATAATTCTTTCTGGTATTGAAAAAAGGTCCTGTTTTTTCTTCTAATTCCAATAAAAGCTCTTTTAAACTTTTTTTATTTCTTGCAACCATTTCAACAACAAGCAAACAAGCAATAATACCGTCTTTCTCTGGAATGTGTCTATGAATGGTAAGTCCATTTGATTCCTCTCCACCGATTATTATATCTTCCTTTGTCATAATTTCTCCTATATATTTAAAACCCACTGGTGTTTCATAAAGTTTTATACCATGCATTGCAGCAACCCTGTCTATCATGTGGGAAGTTGCAACAGACCTAATAGCAACTCCTTTCCATGATTTTCTTGTTTTAACAAGATAATCAAGTAAAAGTGGTAGTATCTTATTGGCAGGAATGTATGAGCCATCAGAATCAATTATGCCATATCTATCTGCATCTCCATCAGTAGCAACACCGAGCATTGCTTTTTCTTTTATTACTGTTTGAATTAAATCCTGTATGTTTTTCTCTGCTGGTTCTGGTGGGAATCCGCCAAATAATACGTCCTTTTTATTATTTATCACAATTACATTAATTTTCGCATCAATTAAAAGTTTATCAAGATAACCTCTACCTGTTGAAAATAAAGGGTCTGCAACCACTTTTAATTTTGATTTCTTTATCAATGAAAAATCTACAAGTTCTTTTATACGTTCAAGATAATAAATAGATGGATCAAAAATAGTTATTAAACCTTTTTTCTGCGCATCATTAAAATCAATTGATTTTATTTTTTTTACTTTTTTTATGTTTTGTTCTATTTTTTCTGTTTCATTAGGAGTTGCTGGTCCACCCCAGGATGGTGAAAATTTAAGTCCATTATATTCTGGTGGATTATGTGATGCAGTGAAATTTATACCACCTGCAGCTTTTCTTCTTATAATTTCATACGAAATAACAGGAGTAGGTGTATCTCTATTACATAATAATACAGAAATATTATTTCCTGCCATTACTTCTGCTGCAACTTCTGAAAATTTGTCTGATAAAAATCTTGCATCTCCACCTATTATTATTGGCTTGCCTTTTAATTTATCATCTGATTTTATATAATCTGCTATTGCCTGAGTTACCTTTCTTACATTTTCAAAAGTAAAATCATCAGATATAATACCTCGCCAACCAGATGTGCCAAATTTTATCTCATTTGCATTCATATTAATTTTCCTCCTTTTAAAATTTAAAATTCTTAACATACTATATTATTTTTTTATTTTTTCAAGATATATTTTATTTTATTAAATCTGATTTATTAACTATAATTCAAAATTAGACATTTAATATTTTTTATGTTGAAATAAATAAATAAATAATGTATTATTACAAAAATTTTAAAGGAGAAAAAATGAAAAAAATTTTTTTATTTTTATTTTTACTTTTATTTTTGTTTACAATTTTACCAAACTGCACTAAAAAAGATTCGACTCCAACATCGCCTTTATCAACAAGCACTTCTGTAAACTCTGTCGTTGTAACAATTACTCAAATTCATACAAACACAATCACAAGCACTTTGACAAATACAGCAACAATAACAGTTACACATACATCTACACTTACACCAACATTCACTTCTACAAATACACCATCATACACACCTTCTTTTACGCCATCAAATACTCCTTGTAATATAATTGTTAATTTTCCAGATCCTAATTTAGAATATATAATAAGGCAAACTATAAAAAAACCAATTGGAGATATCTGCGCATCAGACTTAGTTGGAATTGTTGTTTTAGATTGTAATGGAAAGAACATATATGATATCACGGGTATTGAATATTGTATAAATCTCCAAGTACTTAAACTTGAATCTAATCAAATCAGCAACATTAATCCTCTTAACTCATTAACTAATCTTAAAATTATTTTCCTAGGTTCTAATAATATAAATAGTATTTTACCACTAAGTAGTTTAACTAATTTAATATATCTTGATCTTAATTCTAATAACATATCAAATATTATGCCTTTGAGTACTCTATATAATTTGCGAGAACTTTATTTGGATAATAATAAAATTAGTAATATACAAGCATTAAATTCTCTAACTAATTTACAATATCTTGGCTTAAGTTATAATAAAATAAATAATATAGAACCTCTAGAAACTCTTACTAATCTACAGTTTCTTAACCTTAGTTCAAATAATATAACAGATATTTCTGCGTTAAGTAACTTAATAAACTTATATCATATTAATCTTAGTAATAATAACATATCAAATATTTCTTCATTTAGTGTTTTGCTGAACTTAATGGAAATTTATCTTTTTAACAATAATATAAGCGACATAACCGCATTAGTAACTAATTGTAATTCTGGGGGTTTAGGTTCGGGAGATATTGTTTATTTAAATAATAATAATTTAAACTCTCAAGCAATAAATACGCATATCCCTTATTTACAAAGCAAAGGAGTTTATATAGAATATTAATTTTTATAAATTTTTTGATTTTTCAAAATTAATATAGTATAATTATATCATGTTCTTTTAATTTAATTATAGAAAGGTATACTAATGATAAAAAAAATATTTTTGTTATTTTTTTCTTTGTTTTTCTTTATATCTCTAATTTTTATCAGTTGCTCAAAATCAGGTGATAATCCTACAGGGCCTGGTTCACCTGTGAATACAAATACCTGGACCCCTAACTGGACAGCAACAATTACAAAAACAAACACATTTTCACCAACAATAACTTTTACTTATATAACCTATATCCCCACACTCACTCCTACATGGGTAAATGGAGCTGATTTTTATGAGCCGGATAATATATATTCACAAGCAAAAACAATAACATCTGGGCAAACGCAGATGCACTCCATACATGTTTGGGATGATGAGGACTGGATGAAATTTACTGTTAATAATAGTTTTGTTTTTTCTATATATACATGGGGATCTAATAACCCACTCACATATATAGAAGTATATAAAAACGATCCAACAGGACCAACTTATTGCACTGGTGGAGATGGTAATTCTCCTGGTGAGATTGTTGACTATCAATTTAATGATCCAGGAACATATTATATAAAAATAAGACCTTGGGATTATAATCCAATATCTCTATATTATATTCAACTTTTGGTATATGTTTATCCAACTCCAACATCAACATATACAATATCACCAACAAAGACAATGACACATATTGATACAGAAGAGACACAAACAACTTATACACCAACTCTTACTCCTACTCCGTGGCCAACTGATATATATGAACCTGATAATAATCCGACTCAAGCAAGAGGACTTACTCCTGGTATAGAATATGGTCATTCTTTACATTCATCCGATGATGAGGACTGGTTTTATTTTAATATCAATTCGCCGTCAAGAGTTACAATAAAAGCAGGTGAAGATAATACAGGTTATATGAAAAATATGGCTATATATAATGAATATCTTTCTGCAATTGTTTATACAGGTGGCAATCCATATGCTATTGATTCGCGCGAATACTGGACCCCAGGAAAATACTATGTAAAAATACACCCCTGGGCAGGAATGCCAGCTGAGTATAATATTGAATTTTCTATGTCTTTATTTACTCCTACAAATACTCCTTTTGTTGCATTCACTCCAACTGTGACAGTTACCTATCATATGGATCCTTATGAACCAGATGATACCTATTTGGAAGCAAAAGAAATTTCAAATGGAGCAACCCAAATAAGATCAATTGTGCCAAGGGCAAATGATGATTTTATTAAATATATATCACCAGGAAATGAAGTAATTACATCATATTGTTTTGGAGATACCAATTCATATTATAAAGTTGATTATTTGATAGCAACCCCTGATATATATGGTTATACAAGAGAAGAAAGCACGTCTGATATGGAAATCGTAATACTTGAACAATTCACCCCTGGACCTGTTTATATCAGAGTGCAGGGCGATCAGTTATTTAGTTATTCTTTTAGTTTAATTGCACATTCAATGACACCTACTTTTACTTTTACTGCAACACCCACAATTACACCTACATTTACAATAACAAAAACATACACAATAACACAGACCAATACAATAACTAACACTTTTACTCAAACATTTACTCCCACTCCGACATGGCAAATAATAGCAATATTTGGCTCTGGAAATATATTAGAACCAAAGATTTATTCTGATGGTTCTAACTATTCTTATGGATATATTTATAATACATCAAATCTTTATGTAAATGCTAATCTTGTTTCTGTTTCTGTAAATTCATCAAAAATGGGTGGCAAATGGTTATTTAAAAACACTTCAAATTCATACGTAGCTTTCACAGATAATTCAAATAATATTTTTGTAAGAAAAGATACTGACTGGCAGGCAAATATAGGTAATTCAAGTATTGCTACTGGTTATTTCCCTAATATATATGTTAATTTCAATACACCCTATGTTGCGTATATAAGTTCAAATAATAAAGTGAGTGTAAAATACTTTAATGGAACAAACTGGCAAAACTATGGTAATTCTGATTTTTCAACAACTGTAAATCACAATATCGGTTTTGGAAATCCACTGGTTATGGATGGTTATAATGACGGCAATTTAAAACTATATGTTGCATATATCAATAATACAGATAACAAACTATATTGTTACTATCATAACGGTATTACTTGGGCTCCACTGGGTATAACACCTGTTTCTGATGCAGAAGTATCTGATATTGATATTTCTGTGATTGATGGCTCAAATATCTATATTACTTACTTATATTATAATAGCCCCCAAAAAATATTTGTAAAAAAATTTAATGGAACTTCTTGGGTGGATATTGGTAATAATCCCATCGTTGATACAACTACGAACATATATAACAATAAAAATTTATCTATATATGCAGCCGCAAATAATAATGTGTGGCTTGCTTATAAATCTCAATATTCATATTATTATATAACAGAAGTATTGCATTGGAATGGAGTAAATTGGATAAATAAAGGCTCGCCAGATAAATTGACTGGTTCATCAGACCCTACAATCACTCTTGTTAATAATATTCCATATGTAAGTTTTACCAATACCACTCAAATGAAAATAAGTAAATTAGAATAATAATTAAAAATTTATTATTTTTAATTATTACTTAATAATACATGATATGCAGAGAGCGGTGGCATATCAATAGAAAATTTATTTGATTTTATAACTGGAGATTCTCTTTCTGTTATTTTTCCATCAGATGATTTATCAAAACCATAAATTTTTATATTTTTAAATACACTTTTTGATAGGATATTAACGCGCGCTGTCTGAGTATTTGTTAAATCTTTATTTATTAAAATAATATGTAAATTATTTTTATTGTTACTATCAAGCGCTGCATAAGTTGTCATTTTTTCTATATCAGATGATTTGGCTGATACATTTATATCTCCATACACTCCACCTTTACCATCATAATTTCTATAAAGCCGAAAAGCTGATAAAGAATATGTACCCCACTCACACATCCAATAATTCGCCATATATACTCCGTATTTACCAAATATGCCTAAAACATCAGCAAGTGCAACCCCACCAGATGGATGAAAACCAGCACCATATTCATATTCTGTGATTGCAAGTTTTGTTCCCGGATAATATTTATCAATCATCTCTTTTAATCTTGGTATAAGATAAATGGGACAATGACCTGACGAACATATCCAGCTTGATTCAATATATTCTCTATCCCATAATGAACGTGGAGCTTGAACACGTGCTTCTGCTGTCTCTTCTGCTGCTCCCTGACTAAAAACTATCCTTTTACCATTTCCCTGAGCTTCTGGATACCAGTGAATATCTAAAACATCTAGTAAGCGTTTGCCTTCTTTATCTGATGCTTCTTTCATCCGTGCAAGATAATATGCAAGGAACCAATCATACTTCCACCGCGCTTCATAAAAATCAGGAGCATCCTGAAATGTTCTAAAACCATTAAAACCATAAGATGCTGGTCCAAAAATCTCTGCATATGGGTCCATCTTTTTTACAACCTTTGCAACAGCAATTGATTTTTCAATATACTCTTCCACTTTTGCTTTTTGTGGATGAATCCTGGGATGTGTATGAGACCATAAATCTGGTTCATTATCAAGTACATATCCTTTTATACCAGTTGGTGTATTTGCTAATCCAAATTTATTAATTAAAAAATTTAATTCTTCATCAAGATAAACAAAATTATCATTTTTATCAGGATTTAATGATAATTCACTGCCTTTTTCAAAAACAACTTTTGCCCATCTATGAGAAGGAGCAGTTTCTTGCATAGAAACAGGACCATTTTTATCCTTTGATACATATCCTGCAAGTTGCAAAGTAATCAAAGAATATGCATTTTTCGTTAATGAACGCTCATGAAAAACAGTTATTAATTTGGCTGGTTCTTCATTATTTATCCCTGGTTCATTCAGCCAGTCCATCATATAATTATCACTATAATGCTGCCAGTCAGAACCGGCATTGGATGCATTATTTTCCCAGTTATAACCCGTCATTCTATTGCCACCGAGACGCCTTGATGTTACCTTTACATCAGGAGCAATATCTTGATTCACACCATATATATAAGGAGAAATAGGTGTTTTGCCTTTTTCTGTATTTATATTAATATCAATTGCTAATATATAAAATACAAAAAACAAAAAAAAGTTTAATAAAAATATTTTTTTCATGCTCTATTTTATTTCCTGTGGGTATTTTTTATGCCATTCTTCAATTATTTTTTCTGCCTTTCTATGATTTCCCAGATATCTGTATAAACGGGCATAAGCATCCATCACGTTAGGATTATCAGGTTTTAATTCATATGCTTTTTTTAAATATGGCAATGCCTTTTTATATTTTTCCATTTTTGCATATACAATTCCTATGCTATACCATGCATCCCATGCCTGTGGATTTAATTTCAAAACTTTTTCATAACATTTTAAAGCTTCTTGATATTCTTTTTGTTTTTCATAAACATAACCGAGTTTGAATATTGCATCTTCATAATCTGGATATATTTCAATGGCTTTTTTCAAATATTTAACCGCTACATTCAGTTTGCCTTCACTGTTGGCATTCACACCCTTTTCATACCATTCTTTGGCTTCCAAAGGTATTGTCTTTTCTTCTGCAAATAATAAATAAAAATAAGAAAAAATAAAAATAAATATAATAAATTTAATTTTCATACTTCATCCTCCTAATAAAATTTTTCTCATATTTATTAGACGAAGAATATCGCTTTTAGTTCCAATAATTATAAACCACCAAATAAAATTTGTTTTATTTTTTATAATTTCATAAAAATTTTTCAAACATCTTTATCAAGAATTTTTAATAAACATATTTATTTAATTATTGACTTTTAATCTTTTTTATTTATAATTATACCATAAATTTTTAATAATAAAAATTAATCGGAGAAATTTTTATGCCTAAAAGAACTTATCAACCACATATTAAAAAGGCAAAAAGAAAACACGGATTTTTAAAAAGGATGTCAACAAAGTCCGGCAGAAATATTATAAACAGAAGACGCAGAAAAGGACGTAAAGAACTAACAAGAATTTAAATATTATAGTTATCTAAGGAGTTGCTGTATTTTCAAAAACACTCCTAAGACAAAAGATATAAGAAATTTAATTAAAAATGGTAGTAAATTATTAAATGATTTTTTTGTTTTATATCATTTAAAAAATAATCTAGGGCAAACACGTTTTTTTATTGCAAATATAGGAAAAAAATTAATTCCAAAAAGCAGTGATAGAAATTTAATAAAAAGACGTATAAGAGCGATTTTAAACAAAAATAAAAATTTAATAAAAAATCACGATATACTGGTGATAGCGGGACGTAAAATTTCATCAGATTTAAAATTTAATATGCTTGAGAATTATCTTTTAGAATTATTATATAAAATCGGTGAGAAATGAAAAAAATATTGATTTTTTTTATTAATCTTTATCAAAAAATTATTTCACCATATTTACCACAGTCATGCAGATTTTATCCAACTTGTTCAGAGTATGCCAAAAAAGCTATATATAAATATGGTGTTCTAAAAGGCACAGTAAAATCAATAAAAAGATTATTCAAATGCCATCCATGGCATGAAGGTGGATACGATCCGGTTGATTGAATATTCTTAAGGAGGATTTAGTAAATGTCAAATGATTCTTCAAGATTAATAGCATTCATAATACTTTCAGGTATAATTCTTTTCACATATAACTTATTATTTCCTGTCAAACCAAAAACCCAGCAACATCCTGCTACAGACAAAACAACGTTAACACCTACAGATACTATAAAAGCAATAACAGCAACACAATCCTTATCGCTAAAACAACAAAAATTGACAGCAATATCTGAAAAGTTATATGATATTGAAAATGAATTAATAAAGGTAACTTTTTCTTCTATAGGTGCTGTTATAAAAAGTTTTCAACTTAAAAAATACTCTGATAGCAAAGATGAAAATAAAAAAACAAATCTTGAATTAATCCCAAATAAAACAACAAATACCTATATGGCTTTATTTTCAAAAGAATTTCCATTAAATGAAGATGAATGGACTTACTTAAAAACAGAAAAAAATAATGATGTTACAAAAATATCTTTTAAATATGATAAAATTAAAAACACAGAGATAATAAAAGAGTTCATAATAAAAAATGATTCATACTTAATAAATATGCAGTTTATTTTCATTAATAAATCAAATTCACCTATACTTTTAAAAGATATGCAGTTATCATGGGGTCCTAATATACATTTTTTGCCAGCAGATGTAAATAAATACAAAGACAGCTTTTATCAGTATAATAAAATTATGTATCTCCAAAAAAACAATTCAATAAAACAATATCAGATCAATTTAAATACAAAACAAGATAAAATAACATTTCTTGATATAATTCCTTCCTGGATTGTATTAAAAGATCTTTATTTTATGACTTCTTTTATCTTTAATAATCCTGATGATATAAAAAATATTTTTTATAAAGAATCAACTGGTGGATTCACTTACTTAACAGTCAACTTAAAAGACATAGTTTTAGAACCAAAATCAACGCAAACAATCAAAGTAGATTCATATACAGGTCCACAGGAATACAAAAGATTGAAAAAATTAAAAATGGAAAATATTGTTGATTTGGGTTGGTTTAGATTTTTAGGTGTATGGATGTTTTATGCCATGGATTTTTTATTTAAAATTACAAAAAATTATGGCTGGGCAATAATTTTATTAACTATTATTGTCAGAATAATTCTATGGATTCCGTCCCAGCAAAGTTATAAACAGATGAAAGATACACAGGCA
>JAOAIN010000020.1 GCA_026414685.1 Candidatus Goldiibacteriota bacterium | reverse complement strand
TAATAGGAGTAATAGATAAATATTTAAAAAAAGATAAAAATACAATAGATAAATATTGGAAAAAATATTTAATTAAAATTTTTTAATAAAAGTAAACCAACTATTGTTTTTGCATCAGTTATTTTTCCTTTTTTTATCATTTTTATTGCTTCACCAAGTTTCATTTTTATTATAGCAATATTTTCATCAATATCTAACTCTTGTTGTGATTTTATTAAATCTGTTGCTATAAAAATATGCATCTTTTCTGTTATAATACCAGGAGATGGATAAATTTCAGCTATTTTTTTTATTTTTTTTGCTATGTATCCAGTTTCTTCTTTTAATTCTCGCTTGGCACAGGATATAGGATTTTCATTTTTTTCTAATGTGCCTGCAGGTAATTCAAAAATATATTTTCCTATTGCATATCTAAATTGTTTAATTAAAATAGTTTCTTTTGCTTTTTTATTTAATATAGGTATTAAGACAACAGAGCCTGGATGAACAATTATTTCTCTTATAAAAGTTCTATTATTAATATTTATTATATCTTTATATAATTTAATTATCTTACCATCATAAATTTTTTTTCTTTTTTTTAACATAGATTATTTCCTTTTCTGTAATTATTATATCCATTTTTACATCCTTTTTTGTATATGGAATTTTCTTTAATACCTGAAATGAGTATGCAAACGCTATTTTTAAAATTTTTTTATTTAGTTTACTTAAAAATCTGTCAAAATATCCTTTACCAAATCCTATACGATTACCATTTTTATCAAATACAATACCAGGCACAATTACAGCGATTACATTTTTCATTGTTTTTAGTTTATATTTTTTTACTGGCTCCATTATTTTATATGGACCAGTAGATAGTTTTTTATGTGAAAAGAATTTACATGGTATAATTTTTTTATTTATTATACATGGGTTGTATATTTCAAAACCTTTATTTAATAAGAAATCAATAATTTTGTTTGTTTTAACTTCGTTTTTAAAGGCATTATATATTATTACTTTTCCTTTTTTTAAAGAAGGAAAAATATTTTTTTTAAAATTATTAAATATTTTATTAGATTTTATAATACAAAATTTATCTGAAATATTATTGCGCGTATTTAATATCTCTTTTCTTAATTTTTTTTTATTCATAGTTAAAATATAATATACTGATGTTTAAAAAGCAATACAAATTTTCTGGTTTGACTTTTAAATTTATATTTGATATATTATTTTCAATTTATATATTATGTATTACAGGAGTAGGAAATGAGTTTGATTTTATCTGGTTATATTTTTAATGGCCCGACATCTTTGGTTGATTATAAACAAACGGATGTTGATGGCTTGTTTGCCATATTTTATTTAAAATATCCAGACAAAAAGGTTGCTGATTATGGTGTGCTTTATATAGGTGATACAAAAGAAATTGAAGAAACGCCAGGCTTTCCTAAAGAGCATAAAAAATACTCCTGCTGGTCAGAAAAGGGGCGTGGAGAAGAAAATTTATATATTGGTTTCTGTCCGACTCCAGGACTTATGCCTAAGAAAAAAGAATTAATTAAAAGACATCTTATATACAAATACAATCCTATGTGTAATAAGTAAAATATGAGCGTAAGATAATATTAAGATATCCGAATATGAAAATGAATAATAAAATGATATTAAGGAACTTTAAATAATAATTGGTGTCTTAAATAAAAAATTTAGCCTTATGGCAGAAAAGGAGAAAACGGGTGAAAAAAATTTTTAATCTATTGATTGTTGTTTTTTTGTTTTTTTTAATAAGCGGATGTAATGATGATAGCAGGCCGATTGCAAGTGTTAATGGAAAGGTTATAAGTGTTTCTGATTTAAATGATGAAATAGATAATTTGCCTGTTGAGTATAGAATGATGGCTCAGTCACCAGATATGAAGAGAAGAATACTTGATAATCTAATAATCACTGAATTATTGTTACAGAATGCGCAGAAGGATGGCCTTTTAAATGATCCAGAGATACAAAGGAGCATAAAAGAAAAAGAACTTCAGATTAAAGCAGATGCAGAAGCACAGATATATGCTTCAAAGAGGCAGAAAGCAAATGCTGCTAAAATTGCCAAAAGAGAAGTTGTTTTAAAAGAATTGTTAGACAATAAAAATTTTAAAGATGTAAAGGTTGATGAAAAAGAATTAATTAAATTTTATGACCAATATGCTAATATGATGAAAAAATCAAATCCCAATGCTAAAATAGAAAGTTATACAAATTTAAAAGAAGATATAAAGAAAACGGTTATAAGGCAGAAATGGATAGAATCATTGAAAGGTGAGGCAAAAATCACCATAAATGAAGAATTGCTCGGTTCTTCAGTCCCTGTGATTGGAATTCCAGAGGTTCAAAAAAATATAAATCCTGACACTGAAAAAAAATAAATATAATGTGATGTTGATAAAAGCAGAAAGTTTGAAAAAGTTTTTTTTATTGTCGGTTATATTTATATTGAGTTCTTCCTGTGGCACGGACAAAAGAGAATTGCTTGCAACGGTAGATGATAACCATATATATAAAAAAGAATTTATTTACAAATCCATTTTATATGGCATTAAGATAAACAACGAAGAAGATGCAAAAAATTTTATTAACCTACTCATAAATGATTATTTGATTTTAAAGCAGGCTAGTAAAAATAAAATAAAAATAACAGAAGAAGAATTTGAAAATGAAATTGAAAACTTTGTCCCCAATTTTTCTGAAAAAGAAATAAAAAAAGAATTAAAACAATACGGGATAAAATATGATATTTGGATAAATGACATAAAAGAGAAAATCATCAGAAAAAAAGTATTGAATAATATAATGAAAGAAAAAATAGAAATAAAAGAATCGGATTTAAAAGATTATTTCTGGACAAATATACTTGAATTCAGAAACCCTAAAAAAATAAAGGCAAGACAGATAGTATTAAACGATGAGGAAAAGGCAAAAGAAGTTATAGGCTTTGTAAGGCAGGGCCAGGATTTCGCAGAACTCGCCAGAAAGTATTCAATCACATCAGAATCTGAATCAGGTGGCGATCTCGGATATTTTGGTAAAAATGATCTGCCTTCATTTATTACTGATGTTGTTTTTAATATGAAAAAAGGAGATGTAAGTGGTCTTGTAAAATCACCCTACGGGTGGCATATATTTAAATGTGAGGATATAATAGAGGCAAGAACTCCCAAGTTTGAAGAAGTTAGAGATGAGGTGTATAAGAAATATTTTGAACAGAAAAAAGATGAGTATATTGAAACATGGCTTGAGGATATAAGAAAAAAATCAAAAATAGAAATTTTTTATGATAATATTAAACTACTGGTTCAGGAGGTAAAAGGATGAAAAAAATATCTGCTATTTTATTTTTACTTTTTTTTACTTTTATGCTTTATTCAAAACAGATGGATAGAATATATGTAAAAGTCAATAATGAGATAATACTGGAAAGTGAGTTAAATGAAACGGTAGAACTTTTATCTACCCAGGCAAAACTTTCCGGTAAAACTGTTGATTTAAATAAATTAAAGAAAGATGTTCTTAATAATTTGATAGATCAAAAATTGATAATAACCATGGCAAAAGATGAAAATATTAATATAAGTGATGAAGCTGTTGCAGATCGTGTCAATGAATTCATAGATTCATTGAGGAAAAGATTTGCAAGTGAGGCAGAGTTTGAAGAAGCTCTTGCAAAAGAAGGATTATCATATGCTGATTTCAGAATGAAAATAGAAGCTCAAGTCAGGGATAATCTTGTTTTTTCTAAAGTTAGACAAAAAAAACAGCAGGAATTCATATCCAAATCAATTGTTTCTGATGAAGAGATTGAAAATTATTATAACAGTAATAAAGAACGATTTAAAGTGAATGATGAATTGAATTTAAAGCACATATTTTTTGAAAAGAATAATAAAGAAGATGTAAAGAAATATGCGGATGATATATATAAATCAATAATATCAGGCAAGAGTTTTGAAAAAGTTATGGAAGAGTTAAAATCGGTTGATGGAGTTAAATGTGTTGATTTAGGATGGGTTGATACAACGCAAATGGATAAAAATATAATAAAAGCAATAACAGGGCTTAAAAAAAATGCCATAACCAAACCAGTAGAAACAGATGACGGTTATCATATATTGAAAATTGTTGATGTAAAAAAAGGTCAATTACAACCTTTAAATGAAATTAAAGAAAAAGTAAGGATAAAGATAATAGAAGAAAAAGTAGAAAAGATGTGGCAGGAATGGCTTT
>JAOAIN010000251.1 GCA_026414685.1 Candidatus Goldiibacteriota bacterium | reverse complement strand
GATATTTTAAATATAAAAATTAAAAGAAAAAATGAAATAAAAGAGTTTATGATTAAACCCACTTTTGTAGAAGAAAAGGAAAATACAAAAGATAATAAAACAGTTAAAAGAAAAATTATAGGTATTTTACCAAAAGCAAATACAACAAAGGAAAAATATAGTGTATTAAAAGCTTCTGAAAAAGCAATAAATCAGGTTATAGGATTTACAGTCCTCACAATAAAGTCTATTTATAAGATGATAATACGAAAAATAGAGGCAGATGTAGCAGGTCCAATAGGCGTTATAAAAATAAGTTATGAAGTTGCAAAAACAGGTATTGTAAATCTTATGTTTTTATTTGCCATAATTAATATAAATCTTGCTTTGATTAATTTTTTACCACTTTTACCACTTGATGGCGGACTTACACTCATGTTTATTATAGAATGGATACGTGGCAAAATGGTCCCTGTTAAAATACAAGAAGCTTTAATGCAATTAGGTTGGACTCTTCTTATCTTTCTTCTCATATTTGTAACTTATAAAGATATCTTAAGATTTTTTTCAGGTGGCTGAAATTTATATGACAAAAAAAGTTAAAATCGGGAAAATAACAATAGGTGGTGGCAATCCTGTTGCAGTGCAATCAATGACAAATACAAAAACAGCTGATATAAAATCAACTGTTTCACAAATAAAAAGATTACAGGAAGCCGGTTGTGAAATAATAAGATGTAGTGTGCCAGATATTGAATCTGCTCTTGCAATAAAAAAAATAAAAGAAAATATTAAAATCCCACTTGTTGCTGATATTCATTATGACTATCGTCTTGCCATAGAATCGTTAAAAAACGGTGCTGATAAAATAAGAATAAATCCTGGTAATATAGGAAATCAAGAAAGATTAAGAGATGTAATAAAAATAGCAAAAAGTAAAGATGCGGCAATAAGAATCGGTGTCAATTCCGGTTCTTTAAAATCAAATATTAATTATAAATTAAAAATAAAATCAAAAAATGCCACAGCAAATCAAATGGTTGCAAGTTTAATGGAATATGTTGAGTTTTTTGAAAATGAAAATTTTTCAAATCTTGTAATATCATTAAAGGCTTCAGATGTATTAACCACAATTGAGGCATATAGACTTTTTTCAAAATTAAGAGATTATCCACTTCATATTGGTATAACAGAAGCAGGAACAGAACTGGGTGGCATAATAAAATCATCAATTGGTATTGGTATATTATTATCAGAAGGACTTGGAGATACAATAAGAGTTTCTTTAACAGCAGATCCGGAAATGGAAGTATATGTTGCATACAGAATACTAAATACACTTGGTTTACGAAGAAGAGGCATTGATATAATTTCCTGTCCAACTTGTGCAAGAACTGAAATTGATGTTATAAAGATAGCACATAAAGTTGAAGAAATGACTAAAAATATTGCTTTACCTTTGAAAGTTGCGGTTATGGGTTGTAGTGTGAATGGTCCAGGTGAAGCATCACATGCAGATATAGGAATCACAGGCAGCAAATCAATAGGCGTAATTTTTAAAAGGGGAAAAATAATAAAAAAAGTAAAAAAGAAAGATCTGTTAAAAGAATTTATGAAAGAACTAAATATAATCATAAAAGAAAATTCATAGCTCATAAAAAATTAATTGTTTTTTCTTGAAAAATATCTGCAATCATATATAATTAACAAAAATCAAAAGGTAGGTGAAAAAATGTTTTTGGGATTTACAGGCCCAAATGCGTCAGGAAAAGGTGAAGCAATAAAATATTTGGTTGAAAAACATAAATTTGTCTCTTATTCACTTTCTGATATTTTACGTTCTGAATTAAAATCAAGGGGTATTGAAATAAACAGGGACAATCTTATTTCAATTGGAAATGAACTCAGAGAAAAACATGGTCCAGGTGTCCTTGCAAAACTTACCGTTGAAAAAATTAAAAATATGCCACAAGCAGTTATTGATTCCATTAGAAATCCTTATGAAATAGAAGAACTTAAAAAAAATTTAAAAGATTTTAAGCTCATAGGAATTAATGCTGATATCAAAGTTCGTTATGAAAGGGCACGAAAAAGGGGCCGTGAGGGTGAAAGAGACATATCTTTTGAAGAATTTGTTTCAAAAGAAGAAAAAGAAAATTCTTCTTCACTTACAGCACAGCAATTATATAAATGTTTTGAAATGGCTGATTTTAAAATTGATAATTCGGGTAATATTAATGACCTTTATAATGAATTAGATAAAATATTAAAAGATTTAAATTACAAACCATATACAAGGCCAACCTGGGATGAATATTTTATGAAAATGGCTTATCTTGTTGCAGAACGTTCTACATGTATAAGGCATCATATCGGGGCTGTTATTGTAAAAAACAATTATGTCATATCAACAGGTTATAATGGTGCAGCATCTGGAGTTAAAGATTGTATAGAACTTGGATGCCTACGCGATCAGATGGGCATTGCTTCTGGCACAAGACACGAAATATGCCGAGCCATACATGCAGAACAAAACGCAATAATTCAAGCAGCATTGCATGGAGCAACAACCGAAAATTCAACACTTTACTGCACACACTCTCCTTGTATTCTATGTGCAAAAATGATAGTAAATGCAAAGATAAAAAAGGTCATTGTTTCAAAATATTATCCGGATAAATCCTATGAGGACTTGTTTAAAGAAGCAAAAGTGGAATTCAAAATAATGGAAAGACCTGATTTAAAAATTAATATTCTTGATTGATGAATAAAATTATATGTTTTTTATTTATATTTTTTATATTTTATATCCAGAATATTCAATCTTTTGATAATAAAAAATTAAAATCAATCTTAAAAAATTATAAAAAAAAATATTTCATCTATATCAACAAATCTCAGAAAAAATTATACCTTGTTGATAAAAATATAAAAGTATGGCGTAACTATATAATTTCAGTTGGAAAAAATGAAGGACAAAAATTATACCGCGGTGATTTAAAAACACCAGAAGGTGTTTATTATATAGATGAGATATATCAGTATGAAGAACCTTGGTATTTAAAAAGATTGAAGACAAAAATGGAATCAATGGATAAGAAATCAAAAATTTATCGTATCTATAAAAAATATTACGATGAACTTGAAAAGAAATACATAAAAAATAAAAACAAACTTGAAAAATTAAATTCAACATACTTACGCGCAGAAGATGGTTTTAAAAAATTTAAAACCGGTGAATCTTTAGGATATAATTCTTTTGGGCCAGTTTTTATGCTCCTTGATTATCCCAATGAAGAAGATTATGAAAGATATAAAGAAGCACTTGATGAAGGTCTAATAAAAAGAGATAAGAATTTATATTTCAAAGATCCAGGTGATGGTATTGCAATTCATGGAACAAATGATGAGGATGGTTTAGGATATAATTCATCAGCCGGCTGTATAAGAATGAAAAATAAAGATATTATAGAATTAAGTAATTATGTAATGGAAGGAACAATGGTTATAATAGAGTAATTATCTTGTGCTTAACGCTTGCTGTTTGTTTGTAGGCTAATAATATGTTCTAAAATAGTTTGTGGATAGTTCAAATATAGTACTTAAATAAATTATTTATCAAAGTTTTTGGAACTATTTATATGAAAAGGCATCTTAAATTTTAAAGTAGGAGGTATTAAGATGGCTAAAGTTGTAAAACTGTCTGATAAGGACAAAGAAAAATCAGAAAAACTTACAGAAACAATAAAAGAAGTTCAAAAAGTAATTGTCGGGCAAGAAGAGATGATAAAAGGTCTGCTTATAGGTCTTTTGTGTAGGGGACATATTTTACTTGAAGGTGTCCCAG
The DNA here is from genome assembly GCA_026414685.1 of Candidatus Goldiibacteriota bacterium. Lineage (GTDB taxonomy): Bacteria > Oederibacteriota > PGYV01 > PGYV01 > DSYL01 > DSYL01. The sequence continues at coordinate 6,989 of JAOAIN010000251.1, read as the reverse complement.
GACTTGCAAAAACAATGTGTGTTAAAGTCTTAGCAAAAACAATACAGGCAGAATTTTCTCGTATTCAATTCACTCCTGATTTACTACCTGCTGATCTTATAGGGACTAGAATTTATAATGCAAATACTGGTAATTTTTCAATCTCAACAGGTCCTATTTTTGCAAATATAGTGCTAGCCGATGAGATAAACCGAGCTCCGGCAAAGGTACAATCAGCACTTCTGGAAGCAATGCAGGAAAAACAAGTAACAATAGGAGAAAAGACTTTTACTCTTGATGAACCATTTATTGTTTTAGCCACGCAAAATCCAATTGAAACAGAAGGTACATATCCATTGCCAGAAGCTCAGGTAGATAGATTCTTAATGAAAATTTTAATCACATATCCAGATAAACATCAAGAAATAGAAATAATAAATAGAATGACAACAGGTGAAGAAATAAAAGTGGAGACAATTTTAAAACCTAAAGATATTCTTGATATGCGCTCTATTGTTGATAACATTTATGTAGATGAAAAAATAAAAGAATATGTGACTGATATTGTTTTTGCAACCAGAAAACCACAGGATTATAAACTTGATCTTGCACATTTGATAGAATATGGCTGTTCACCAAGAGCATCTATTGGCTTAATAATGGCTGCAAAAGCAAATGCTTTTATAAACGGACAGGGTTATGTCTCACCAGATGATGTTAAAAATATAGCACACAATGTATTAAGACACAGAATAATACTCTCCTATGAAGCAGAAGCAGAAGAAATAACAACCGACGATGTGATAAAACAGATAATAAATAAAATTAAAGTCCCGTAATTTCCATGATTTCAAAAGAAATATTAAAAAAAATAAAAAGGATAGAAATAACCACAAGAAATTTAGTTGATACTGTTTTGCAGGGAGAATATCTTTCATCATTTAAAGGCAGGGGTATAGAATTTACTGAAGTTAGAGAATATGTTGAAGGAGATGATATAAGAACTATTGACTGGAATGTGACTGCCAGAATGAATATGCCCTATGTAAAAACATTTATAGAAGAAAGGGAATTGCAGGTATTTTTTGCAGCTGATCTTAGTGGCTCTCTTAATTTTGGAACTCATTTGAATTTAAAAAAAGAATTAATGTTTGAATTTGTTGCTACCCTCGGGTTCACAGCAAATATAAATAATGACCGTGTTGGATTTCTTGGATTTTCTTCAACAATAGAAAAATACATTCCTGCGAAAAAGGGAAAAAAACATGTATTAAGAATTATAAGAGAAATCTTATATCATACACAAAAAAATTATGGGACAGATATTGGTTTTGCTCTTAAATATTTAAGTCATCTTTTAAAAAAACGTTCAACTATTTTTTTAATCTCTGATTTTTATGATAAAAAGGATTTTTTTGAAGCAATAAAAATCTTAAAACATAAACATGATGTAATTGCAGTGATTTTACGTGATATTGCGGATTTCAATATTCCAGATATAGGATTTATTCCATTTTTTGATGCGGAGAATAAAAAAGTCATATGGATTAACACTTCTGAAAAAAAACAGATAGAAAAATTTAAAAGCATGAGTGAGGCACTGGATAAAAAACTTGAAAAACAATTTAAATCAGTTGGTATTGACTTTATAAAACTTTATTGCGGTGAACCATTTTTAAAAAAATTAATTTCTTTTTTTAAAATGCGTGAGCGGAGAATCCATAGATGAGATTTGCAAATATCAATCTATTAATTCCTGTTTTGATGCTGGGAATTATTTTTCTTTTTTCTATAATTTATAATTATATTAAATTAAAAAAAATTTATTTTTCCAATTTTAATCTTTTACAAAAAACATCATCTGGTTTTCAAATAGATATCATTTATCTCCTTGATTTTTTGAAAATTTTAAGTATTGGATTATTGATAATTGCACTTTTACGTCCACAAGAAATAAAAAAAGAGACTCAAGAAAATATCAAAGGCATAGATATAATAGTGGCTCTTGATATATCAGGTAGCATGCAAGCAGAAGATTTAAAACCAAATCGTCTTGAAGCAGCAAAGGAAGTTATAAGAAAATTTGTAACAGGACTTTCGGGTGATAGAGTAGGACTTGTTATTTTTGCAGGGACAAGTTTTTCACAATGTCCTTTAACCACTGATTATGAAATAATAAAAAGTTTTATAAGTCAGATTGACTTTCAGACAATAAGAATAGATGGTACTGCAATGGGTGATGCAATTATAACTGCGATTAATCGGCTTGAAAGTTCTGGCTCATCACGTGTGATAATCCTAACAACTGATGGTGTTAATAACAGAGGTTTTTCACCCATAGAAGCTGCAAGAGCTGCATTACATAAAGGAATAAAAATTTATACAATAGGTATAGGTAAAAAAGGTGGGGCACCAATGATGCAAATGGGATGGGATGGAGTAAAACGACCAGTAATAGATAGATGGACAGGTCAACAATTAAAATGGGAAGAACCGGATGAAAAAACACTTACTCAGATAGCGGATATGACAGGTGGAAAATATTTTAGAGCAACTGATGAAAATACCTTGAAAGAAATTTATGAAATAATAGGTAAAATGGAAAAACAGGATATAAAAATAAAAACCTATAACAGATACATTGATAAATTCAAAATTTTTCTATGGGCAGGTCTTTTTATTTTGCTATTTGTTTTTTTTATTGAGGTTTTTAAATATACAAGAGTATTTGTATAATGGAGGCAATCATTGAATTTTGCAGATAAAGATATACTTAAATTATTTATCCTTGTTATTCCTATTTTTATATATCTTATCTATAGAATATTAATTATCTTTAATAACTTCAATAAATTTTTTGATAAAAAATTACTTGGTAAAATTTTTTATAATGTTTCATTCGTAACTATATTCCTTAAATATTTATTAATTATTATTTCACTTGTTTTATTTATCATTGCTGCAGCAAGACCCCTTGGCAAACCAATAGAAACAGAGCAACAATATTCTGGCCGAGATATAATGATAGTTTTAGATGTATCCTCTTCTATGAATGCTATAGATTTGAAACCAAATAGAATAGAAGTTGTTAAAAAGGGATTGCATGATTTTTTAACTAAATTATCCGGGGATAGAGTTGGTATTATTGTTTTTGCCGGTATTGATTTTGTACAGTGTCCATTAACACTTGATTATGAAGCAGTTTCCTTCATAATTGATTCCATTTATGCTGGTATGCTTCCAAAAGAGGGAACAGCTTTAGGCAATGCAATACAATCAGCAATAGAGCGGATGGAAGAAAAAGCAGAAAAATCAAAGGTGATGATATTGATAACTGATGGAGAATCACTGGAAGGAATATCACCCATTGATGCTTCTAAAATTGCAAAAGAAAAAAATATAAGAATCTATACATTAGGGGTTGGAACAGAGGAAGGAGGAATGATTCCAGAAGGAGAAGATATTTGGGGAAGAACATATTATAAATCATATAGGGGAGAAATTGTTATATCCCGACTTGATGAAAAAATTTTAAAACAAATCGCCGGAATTACAGATGGTAAATATTTCAGGGTTACTGATATAAATGCATTTAATAAAATCATGAATGATATAAAAGAAATAGAAGCCAACAAGGCAAAAATAAAAAAAGAAACAAAATATGAGGAAAATTACTGGATTTTTTTACTTTGGGGAATAATACTTTTCATGATTGCCCATATAATACCAACTGGAAAGATTTAGATCTAAAGACATCATATACCATTAATTATATACATAGAGTAAAAAATTTTAATTTTAATATTTATAAAAATTATTATATTGTTTTAGTAGCGAAAAATGGCTTTAAAAATCATCCATATTGATGTTGCTATAAAAATTATACTTATAATTATATCAAGAAATTTTTTATCTGCTTTAATTGAAATTTTTGAACCAATAAAAGAACCTAGAAAAGCTGCAATTGATAAAAAAAATGAAAGCTTGGGATTTACATGTCCAGCTTTTAAATGTCCAATAGCGCCTGCAGATGCGGTCAATATCATCATTGCAGAAGAAGTTGCAACAGCAATTTTTGTAGGAACCCTAAATATAAGTGTCATTAATGGAATTTTTGCAAAACCACCGCCAACACCAAGAATAGAAGATAAAAAACCTGCTATTATAGATAATGGAATTCCTAACCATAAATTTATATGATAATCATAATCTAATTTTTTTCTTTTTATTATTCCTATAAAACCTTTTGGTGTATTTTTATTACTTGCAAAAGGAAACAGCATAAAAAAAGCAGATAAAATCATTACAAAAGAAAATAATATCAAAAGAAATTTTTCAGGTATAAGTTTTGAATTGTATCCACCAAAATAAGCACCTAATAATGAAAAAGGTTCTAGAAAAAAAACTATTTTCCAATCAACAAGAGAATTAAAATGATAAACTATAGTCGCTGTAATAGATAATGTTATTATCACTATAAGAGCTGTTGCCGAAGCTTCATAATAACTAAGACCTGATTGAAGTAAAATTGGTGTATATAAAATTCCACCACCAAATCCAAGCATTGAAAAAAGAATTGCGATAAGAAAAAAAAGAATAAATAATAATGACGTCACTTATATAATCCCTTTATATCATTTAATCTTATTTTAAAAAGTTCAAAAAACATTCTGATAGAATCTTTTAGAAAATCAACTTTTGTCGCTTTTGAATTATACCAGGAAACAGGATATTCAGATATTGTAAATCCTAATTTTCGTGCAATATAAAGTGCTTCCACATCAAATCCAAATCCATAAATGGTAAGTCGTTTAAAAATCTGTTGTGCAGCTTTTCTTGTAAAGCTTTTAAAACCACATTGGGTGTCATGTATTGGAAGCCATGTAATAAGACGGACAAGCACATTAAATATTTTTCCTGATAACTCACGAAGATAAGGTTGCGGAATTTTGATTTCAGAACCTTGAAGAGCACGGGAAGCAATAACAATATCAAATCCAGATTTATGTTCATTTATGAAATGTTTTAAAAATTCTACTGGAGTTGATAAATCCGCATCAGTAAAAATTACTATTTCACCTCTGGCTGCAAGCATACCGCGTTTTACTGAAAATCCTTTTCCTTTATTTTTTTCATTTTTTAATACTTTTACTTTATATTTTTTCGATATGGAAACAGTATTATCGGTTGAACCATCATCAACAACTATTATTTCATTTTTTATTTTATTCTTTTTTAAAAAATTTTTTATTTTTTTTAATGTTTCAGGCAAACGTTTTTCTTCATTATACGCAGGAATTATAACTGAAACTTTCACCATCTTTCACCTTAAATTTTAAAATTTTAAATATAATAATTCAACACTTGATAAAAGTCAAATAATTTGTGATTTAAGTTTTTAATTGTAATCTTTAAATAGCAATATAAAATCTTAAATTTACTCTGATTGACACAGTTTGTTTTTGATGTTATTATCTTATATATGAAAAAGATATCTATTATAATTATAATCAGTTTTTTATTAATAACTTTTATTAATGCAAAAAATTTATCTACAGCTACTTATCTTTTAATAAATTCATATCCAGAATATAGTGCAAAAGGGGAATCTGTTGGCGCTTCATTTACTGGTATCACTTCTGCAAGCATAAATCCTGCTGCAATTGCATCTGTTGAAAACGGAGAAATTGCAGCTTTATACAACAGATATCTTAATGACATAAATGGACAAAAATTAAGTATTGCAAAAAATTTTAGTTTCGGGATTTTGGGTCTTGAGATTGATTATATTGATTTTGGCTTTATTGACGAAGTAAAATCTGATATATATGGTAATCCAACTTTAACAGATAATACCTTTAAAAATTTTGTTTTGTTTTCGTCTTTGATATTTTCAAAAAAAATAAATAACTTCCATTTAGGTATTGCTTCAAAATTTATTTTTGAAAATCTAGTCCAAAAAAATAATTTTTTATTTTATGTGGATACAGGTATTATTTATAAAAATATTTTTACGCAAAACCTTAATTTTGGTATAAGCTTATTAAATATATCTTCTTCAATGGATGATTTTTTTCCACCTATAAATTTAAAAATGGCTTTAAATTATTCAATTTATAACAATTTTCTAACTATCTCATCGGCAGTTAATTATTTAATAAAAGATAATTATGTATCTCTTTATGGTGGTATGGATTTGAATATTTTTAATTTTTTCATTATACGTGGTGGAATAAATAATAAATTTGATAATATAAATTTCACAACAGGTATAGGTTTCATAATAGAAGGTATTCATTTTGATTATTCTTATGAAACCATGCCTTTTTCTGAAAACATCCATAAAATATCACTATCCGCAGGATTTGGTAAAATCATTAAAGATGAACAATTGGAAACAAAAATTGAAGGTGAATATTCATTTAAAAGTTATATGGAATCTGGGAACTATTATTATGAGGCAAAACAATACAGGAATGCAATTAAATATTTTGAATACATAAATTTATTATACTGGAGAGATATTGAAAATATGAGTGATAAAGAAAAATCAGCTTTTTATCAAAAACTCGGTATATGTTATTATAATATTAAAGATCCAAAAAGAGCTCTGCAGTATTTTGAAAGAGCATATTATTTTGACAGGGACAATGAAATTTTAAAACACTGGATAAGATTATTAAAATAATTTCCGGAGTTTAAATGAAAAAAATATTTTTATTTTTATTATTTTTTATATGCATTATAAATATAACTTTTGCAGATGACACAGCAACAGAAACAATGACTCCGACATGGACTGAAACTATTTTGCCAACAACTACAAATACTCCAACTCCTTTTGTATCTGATACAGAAACTCATACACATACAGAAACACAGACACAGGTAATAACTTTTACCGACACAATCACTCCTACTTTGTCTATAACTTTTACTCATACCATTTCAAATACAATAACATTTACCTGGTCAGATACTTTTACACGAACAATTACGGAAACTTACAC
>JAOAIN010000201.1 GCA_026414685.1 Candidatus Goldiibacteriota bacterium | reverse complement strand
AAAAAAATGAACCTGGATAAAAAGGCAATATATGCAATAGTTGCTTCTATATTAATATTGGTTGCATACATTATAATATTAATAGCAATAAAAGGACTGGAGACAATGGAGTTTATTTTCTGGTCCTTATTTGTTGGACTCACAATTGGAGAACTTTTAGTCGTCCATGTTTTTAAACTGCCAAAAACAAATAAAATTCGTGACTGGGTGGAACCGGCTTTTGAAGCTATTATTATAGCTATAATTATCAGAGCATTTTTAATTCAGGCGTTTAAAATTCCAACTTCTTCAATGGAAGATACACTTCTTATTAATGACCATATCATTGCAAATAAATTTATATATGGCACAACAATTTTTTATCCTGAAAAAAAAGATGGAAAATTAAAAATAAAAACTGGAAAAATTTTAAGATTTGCAAAACCTAAAAGAGGAGATGTTGTTATTTTTCGCTATCCTGTTGACCCCAAAATGATGTTTATAAAAAGATGCATAGGTATACCTGGCGATACAATAGAGATAAAAGATAAAATAGTATATATAAATGGAAAAAAACTTGATGAAAAATATGTATTTCATAAAGATTTTAGAACTTTTCCAGCACAATTTGCTCCGCGCGATAATTATGGTCCTATAAAAGTTCCAGATGGTCATTATTTTGTGATGGGTGATAACAGAGATTACTCATCTGATTCTCGTTTCTGGGGATTGTTACCTGATGAGTATCTACGTGGCAAAGCCTGGATTGTTTATTGGCCACCCAATAGATGGCGTTTTATTAAACATATAAAGATAAATATTGATGAGCCTGTTGCTGATGCGAGAGGAGATACTTCTGCATCATCTGTGAAATAAAATTCATGTTAGGCCTTTATGTTCACATTCCATTTTGTCTTCAAAAGTGCAATTACTGTGATTTTTATTCTGAAGATGATAAAAATTATCTTATAAATGATTATATAGAAGCACTGATAAAAGAATTAAAAAAATATAAAACAGAATACAATCCTTTTTTTGATACTTTATATTTAGGTGGTGGCACTCCCACATCTTTATCTGAAAAATTTCTTGATTATATTTTTTCCGGTATTTTTTCTATTTATCCCCGAACAGGTTTTAAAGAGATAACAATAGAAGTTAATCCGGAAACAATAAATGAAAAAAAGGCAAAGGTGATTTCTCTTAATGTGACAAGAGTGAGTGTTGGCGCACAGAGTTTCAATGATAATTTTTTAAAGTTGTTAAACAGAATTCATGATTTTAGCTCCATAAAAAGAGCTGTTGAAATTTTACGTGAATGGGGAGTTGTAAATACTAATCTTGATATTATGATTGGTATTCCAGGAGAAACGTTAAATGATGTTTTTGATGATATAAAAAAAGCAATTGACCTAAAACCACAGCATATTTCTTTTTATATTTTAACTCCTTATCCAGGGACACAATTTTTTGAAAAATATAGTAAAAATTTATTGGATGATGATTTGATTGAAAAGATGTATTTAGGTGGGGTTGATTTACTACAAAAAAATGGATTTATGCAGTATGAAATATCTAATTTTAGCATTCCTGGAAAAGAATGCATGCACAACCTAAATTACTGGAATTTAGGAGAATACATAGGAATTGGAGCATCTGCATCTTCATTTTTTAATAATAAAAGATACACAAATATCAAATCTATAGAAGGTTATATTGAAAGGATAAGAAAAAATGAAACACCAATTTATTTTGAAGAAGAGATTACCGCAGATAAAAGATTGAAAGAATATATAATACTTAAATTAAGAACAACGGCAGGTATTAAATTAGAAGAATTTTACGATAAATTTAAATTTAATTTTGTTGAAAAATATAGTAATATTATAGATAAGTTGATAAGAGATGGTTATATTCATAAAACAGCAGATGCAATAACGTTAACTACGAGAGGATTTTTAGTTTCTAATAAGATATTGCAGCAATTTATATAAAAATATAAAGGAGTGAAAATTTGGGCTTAAAAGAAGAAGTAATAAAAATTGCAAAAGATGCAAAAATAGCAGCATATAAGATGTTATCTATTTCTACTGATGCTAAAAACAGGGCACTTTTTATAATAGCAGAAGAACTTTATAAAAACAGGGATGAAATTTTAAGACAAAACGAGATTGATGTGGAAAACGCAAAAAAGAAAAAATTATCACCTGCTTTTATTGATCGTTTAACACTTAATAGTAAAAGAATTGATGAGATGTTAAAGGTTTTAAATGATGTTATAGCCCTACCTGATCCTGTTGGTGAGATTACCAAACAATGGACAAGACCCAATGGTTTAATAATAGCTAAAAAGCGAATGCCACTTGGGGTTATTGGTTTTATATATGAGGCAAGGCCCAATGTGAGCATAGAGGCATCAGCGCTTACCATAAAATCAGGAAATGCAATAATACTACGCGGTGGTAGCGATGCAATAAGGTCTAATATTTGTATTACTTCAATAGTTCAAAAAGCATTAATAAGAGCAGGACTTCCACAGAATGCTGTTGCAGTTATAACTTCCACTGATAGGGAGTCAATAACACACCTTGTTAGATGTAAAGAATATGTAGATGTGATAATCCCGCGCGGTGGATTAAATCTGATACGATTCATAGAGGAAAATACTCTTATACCAGTTATAAGACATGACCAGGGAATATGCCATACATTTGTTGATGAGTTTGCAGATATAGATATGGCTGTTCGTGTATGTTATAACGCAAAGGTGCAAAGACCAGGTGTATGCAATGCAATGGAGACCTTACTTGTGCATAGTAACATTGCCACAAAATTTTTACCAGTAATGGCAGAAGAATATAAAAAAGCAAATGTGGAGATGCGCGGTTGTAAAAAAACAAAAGTGATACTTCCATATATAAAAGACGCAGTTGAGGAGGACTGGAGAACAGAATATCTTGATTTAATATTGTCCATAAAGGTTGTAGAATCAATTGATGAAGCAATAGAACATATAAATACTTATGGTTCGCATCACTCTGATGCCATAATTACATCATCAAAAGAAAATGCAGAGAAATTTTTAAAGCTTGTTGATTCTGCTGCTTGTTATGTAAATGCATCCACCAGATTTACAGATGGGAATGAATTTGGGTTAGGCGCTGAGATGGGCATATCTAATCAAAAACTGCATGTGCGCGGACCGCTTGCTTTGGAAGGGCTGACCTCTGAAAAATATATAATATATGGAACAGGTCAGATACGTGAATAGCAAAAAGACAGGGCTTTTTGGTGGTACATTTAACCCACCGCACATAGGTCATTTACTTATAGCACGAAATATAAAAAAAGAATTTAATCTTGATAAAATAATATTTATTCCTGCAAATATTCCACCACATAAACAGTCAAATAATAATATAATAGATGGTATTCACAGATTTGAGATGCTTAAACTGTTGCTAAAAAAAGAGCCTGATTTTATCGTTTCGGATTTTGAATTAAAAAGGAAAGAGATTTCTTATACGATTGAAACTGTGAAATATTTTAAAAACGAATTTTTAAATCAGGAATTGTTTTTTATAGTCGGCTCTGATAATTTTTATTATATTGAGACATGGAAGGATTATAAAAATTTATTGAATATGATAAATTTTATTATTTATATAAGAAGTGGATATACAAAAGAAAAAATAATTCAAAAACACAAAAATATATTGAATGAAAAAATTTTATGGTCAAAATCACAGCAAATTGATATTTCATCTTCAGAAATAAGGGCTAAAATAAGTATGGGTGAAAATTGTAAAGAAGATGTAGGAGAAGCGGTCTGGGAATATATTCAGAAAAATAATTTTTATAAGTGAAGTGAAACGATATGAAAAGAAATCTTTTTTTTATTATAGTATTAATATTATTATTTTTAATAATCAATATATATGCAGAAGAAAACTTATTTAATAGAATTTTTTTTAATAATTTAGTTAATTCATCAGAAATAATAATAAAAAATCCTTATGCTTCGTTTATATGCCTTTTTGGGGCTGGAGTGATAACTGTTTCAATTATGAATAATGATTTGATAATAAAAGATTATTTTAATAATAATAGATCTGAATTTTCTGATAAAATTTTTGATATATTTAATATGGCAGGAGATGGTATGTCAGTTTTTGCTTTGAATTCTTTTTTGTTTTTATTCGGAGAAAAAGAAAAATCAACAGCAGAAAAAGTAATAGCAGCTGTTTTGACTTCAGGTGTAACATCATATGTCATTAAAATTATAGCAGGTAGGCAAAGACCAGCTACTACAGATGACAGATATGATTTTAATCCTTTTTCACTTAATGATTCGTTTCCATCAGGGCATACAACTGTAGCATTTTCATGGGCAACTGTTGTTGCACAGAATTATGGGATATGGTATTTAACTTATCCTGTTGCAACTTTATGTGGATTTGCTAGGATTTATAAAAATATGCACTGGGCATCAGATGTGTTT